>RZYD01000018.1 GCA_009930445.1 Bacteroidia bacterium
TTTACTATGGACTTTGTATCCGGGGATGGAAGAGATCACCTTCACCCCTTCATGCTGGAGAATATTTGTATAATAAATATTCGTTTCTTCATCGAATCGGGCCTGGAATTCAAAAAATACAGTTACCTGTTTCCCATTTCGGGCGGCATTGATCAGGGCATTAATCACATTCGAATGCTTAGCGACACGATAGAGGGTAATTTTAATAGTGCGCACTTTCGGATCGAGAGAAGCCTCCCGCAGCAAATTGATAAAAGAGTCGAAAGAATGATAAGGATAATGCAGCAGTACATCTTTTTGGGCAATAGATTTAAAGATACTGTGCCCTTCGGGGAAAGAGGGTGCCGGCATAGGCGGCAGGGGTTCAAACTTCAAACCCAGGTCAGGAAAATTCATCAGGTCACGAAAATTGTGGTAACGGCCGCCGGGAAAGAAATTTGCTTTTTTTGTCAGTTTTAATTTTTGAGAAAAAGAAGTAAGAAGATTCTCCGGCATGGCGCTATCGTAAATAAACCTAACGGGAAGTCCCTGAGCGCGACGTTTTACACTTTGCTCCATCAACTCCATAAAACTCCGGGAGATATCATGGTCAATATCCAACTCTGCATCACGGGTAATTTTTATGGTATAAGCACGAAACTTATCATACCCAAAAACCCCGAAAATATCCGTCAGGCAGAAGCGTATCACGTCGTCAAGAAACATAATATACCGACCGGAATCAGCAGAAGGCAAGAGCAAAAAACGGCCAAATTTATCACTGGGAATTTCAATCAATGCATAGCGCTCCTTTAGCTCTTTCCTGCTACTAAACAAATCAACAGCCAGATAAACTGAATTATCACGGATAAAATCAGCACTGTCGACTTTCACCTTGCTCAATAAAATGGGGAAAAGGTGTGGTCTGATCTGTTGTAGAAAATATTCTTTAACAAACACTTTTTGTTCCCCGGTAAGGGATCGTTCGTTGACAAGAAAAATCTGTTGTGCCGACAGCTCCGTTTTTAAGGTATCCCAGGCCTTCTGAAACCGCACCTGGAGCAAATGCTGCAGCTCCATAACATGCGAATAAACCAATTCCACATCATAATCCGTAAACCTTTTACTTCGGTCGGTCTGCTGCTCATTAATACGCATTAATCGTGACAATACGGCCACGCGAACACGGAAGAACTCATCATTATTATTCGAATAAATTCCGAGAAAACGAACGCGCTCCAGTAAGGGGTTGGAGGGATCCTCTGCCTCTTGAAGCACACGGGCATTAAAATGCAGCCAACTGATTTCCCTGTTTACGTCAACGTTGTTCATAACGCAGTTTTTGGGAAAATTACAATTTATTTAATTGTTTTCGTACTATTCGCTACCGTTTTTTTTTACTAACGACGAATCGAGATAGAAAACAACAGTTGCTGGAGTGTTAAGCATCTTAAGCCAGTCGGAGGTTTTGAAACGAAGCGCCAGGATGGCAGAAACAGGGAGCCACTCCAGGTGATCATTCAAAAACATATTCGCCAAATTTGTCATCGACGGGTTATGTCCGATAAGCATCACCGAACGTGCCTCCGTGGGAAGATCAAAAAAAAGATTCCGGATCCGGTCTGCATCGCCATAATAAAGCGTCCGATCCACCCGAATCCGGGAAAGATCGTAATGCATTGTCCCGGCAATAATGCGGGCAGTCTGAAGCGCCCTGACTGCCGGACTGGAAAGGATAAGATCAGGAGCAGCGATCTTATCAGGCAACAACGCCATAATTTTACGACAACGTTTTATCCCCTTCTCTAGCAAAGGGCGCTCCAGATCATCCCACTCCGGGTTTCGCCATGACGATTTTGCATGACGCACTAAATATAAAGTCTTCATGGTACAAAGGTACACATGAAGACTTCATGGCGCTTAAGATTATTTTAAAGAATTGTTAGCTAATAATTTTGCTCAGGGCATTCCCACAAGAAAACTCAGGATAAGATTACCAGGCAAAGAGGGGAAATCCATGCATAAGTACATTTACTTTTTTACGCACTCCAGCGATTACTTCTTCCTTATCGATATTGGAAATCACCTCATCGATTAAATCCACGATAATGGCCATATGTTCTTCTTTCAATCCACGGGTTGTAATAGCAGGTGTCCCAACGCGCAATCCGGAAGTCTGGAAAGGTGAACGGCTATCGAAAGGAACCATGTTTTTATTCACTGTAATATCGGCTTTAACCAACGTATTTTCAACTACCTTCCCGGTAATTTCAGGGAATTTACTACGCAGGTCGATAAGCATCAAATGGTTATCGGTTCCATCACTGATTACATGATATCCTTTATCAATGAAAGCATTCGACATCACCTGTGCGTTTTTCTTAACCTGCGTAATATATTCCAGATATCCTTCGGTTAGTGCTTCGCCAAAAGCAACAGCTTTGGAAGCGATTACATGCTCCAGGGGGCCACCCTGAATACCGGGAAATACAGCGGAATCGATCAAACCCGACATTTTCCGGATCTCGCCTTTTTTGGTAGCAATTCCCCAGGGATTATCGAAATCCTTTCCGATAAGAATAAGCCCACCACGAGGACCACGAAGAGTTTTATGCGTAGTTGTAGTAACAATATGGCAATAAGGAATGGGGTCATTCAGTAATCCACGGGCTATCAGGCCGCTGGGATGAGAGATATCGGCCATCAATATGGCATTAACTTTATCGGCAATCACACGCATCCGTGCATAATCCCAATCACGACTGTAAGCACTGGCACCGGCAATGATAAGCTTCGGCTGATGTTTAAGTGCCGCCTTTTCCATCTTATCATAGTCAATCATGCCGGTATCCTGTTCTACTTCATACGCCACGGGGTTATAAAGAATCCCGGAACTGTTGACAGGTGAGCCATGGGAAAGATGGCCGCCGTGGCTCAGATCGAGACCCATGAAGGTATCGCCGGGTTTCAGACAAGTGAGTAATACAGCCATATTGGCCTGTGCGCCACTATGAGGCTGTACGTTGGCATATTCGGCTCCAAACAGTTCTTTGGCCCGATCGATGGCCAGCTGTTCAGTTTCATCCACATGTTGGCAACCTCCGTAGTAACGTTTTCCAGGGTAGCCTTCTGCATATTTGTTTGTCATAACGGAGCCCATGGCTTCCATAACCTGATCACTGACAAAATTCTCGGAAGCAATCAGTTCGATTCCATCCATCTGACGGCTTTTTTCTTTTCCAATGATCTCAAAAACAAGATTATCTCTTTTCATTACAAATGGGTATTGTGTGATTTATTTGAATTGCTAATCTGCCTTGCAAAGGTATAAATTTATCGCAAATGGAATGAGGAGAGGAGGAATCATCCCAAACAATACTGCTGGTTGCAGGAGAATCCAGCAGATTTAAGCGGGAAATCAACAAATTTTCAAGTGAAACCGATACCTTTGCATTGTAAACTGAAACAGATGATACACTATACAGAACACCTATTAAGCAACGGACTCCGGCTATTGATACACCGCACTACGGATACCCCCATGGCAGCAGTGAACCTGCTTTACAATGTAGGATCGCGCGACGAAGAGCCTGACCGCACAGGATTTGCCCATTTATTTGAGCATCTGATGTTTGGTGGTTCGGAAAATATTTCATCCTACGACCGTGCGTTGGAATTTGCCGGAGGAGAGAATAATGCTTTTACGGGCAACGACATCACAAATTATTACCTAAGCCTGCCCGCTTCCAACCTCGAAACCGCGTTCTGGCTCGAATCGGATCGGATGCTCAACCTGGCTTTTTCGCCAAAAAGCCTTGAAGTTCAACGCAATGTGGTCATTGAAGAGTTTAAACAACGCTATCTGAACCAACCCTACGGCGATGTATGGCATTTGTTACGTGAGGCGACCTATAAGGTCCATCCTTATCAATGGCCTACCATCGGGAAAGAAACCGGCCCTATAGCAGAGGCAACGATAGAGGAGGTAAAAGCCTTCCACAACAGGTTCTATACACCGGTGAATGCCATTATGGCCGTTGCCGGAAATGTAGATCCTAAAACAGTTGTGGCATTAGCAGAAAAATGGTTTGGTCCGATTCCTTCCGGAAAGCCCTATAGCAGAAACCTGCCTCAGGAACCCGCGCAAACGGCAAGAAGAGAGCGAACCGTAGAACGGGACGTACCTGCCAATGCACTCTTTATGGCCTGGCATATGGCAGAAAGAAAAGATCAACGGTATTACACCGCCGATCTTATTTCCGATATCCTCGCTGGGGGAGATTCCTCAAGGCTAACGCAAAAATTAGTAAAAGAACAACCCCTGTTCTCCGACCTCTCCGCGTTTTTGACAGGGGATGATGACCCGGGGCTCTTTGTTATCTCAGGCCGGCTCAACGAAAACATTACTTTTGAAGAAGCCGAAAATGCCGTCACGCACGAAATATCCCAACTGATACAGACACCTCCACCGGAAAAAGAGCTGCAAAAAACAAAAAACAAAATCGAATCTATGCTATTATTTTCACAACTAAAAATTACAACCATAGCGCTTAACCTATGCATAGCCAAACAATTAGGGGATACTTCACGCATTAACACCGAACTCGACAACTACCTGAGGGTTACTCCTGCAATGATAAGACAGGAGGCCGCACTACTCTTTCGGCCGGAAAACACAACCGTTATTTACTATAAAAAAAACAATACTGCACCCCATGCTTAATAGAAAAATAATACCCCAAACCACTATTTCTGATTTACGTAACCTCCATCTCCCGCAACCGGAATTTTATCGTTTACAAACCGGAATTCCGCTATTCACGATTCACGGAGGATCCGAGGCCTTGTGTAAAATAGAATTTGTTTTTGATGCTGGTGCAGCGTATCAGTCAAAACCGCTGGTAGCCAGTTTCACGAATACCCTGTTAAAGGATGGAACAACCACACGATCGTCGCTGGAAATTTCAGAAACACTGGATTATTACGGAGCCTATCTGGAATACTATACCACCCCCGACACAGCAGTTATTGCACTCTATTCCTTAAATAAACATTTACATCATACGGTTCCTGTTTTTATTGACCTGATTTTTCATGCTACTTTCCCTGAACAGGAATTCCGGTTACTTCTTGATCAGCAAATACAACAATTCCAAATTAACAACAAAAAAGTACAATACAGGGCAGCCAAACGTTTCAAACCTTTACTTTTCGGGAAAAGTCATCCCTATGGACAGGAAGTTACAGAAGAATCATTCCGGATAATCTCCGCGGAAGATCTGCGATCATTTTATGCAACGTGTTATACCCCGGATAATGCACGAGTGATTATCAGCGGGAACATCGACCGGAACAGTGTTTCACTGCTCAACAGGTATATCCCCGTTACGTTTGAGGAACGACCGAAAACAAAACAACCGGAATATTTTACTCCGGTAAGCGATGTCCATTCCGAAATTATTTCTGTGGAGCATGTGGTGCAGTCAGCTATCCAGGTGGGCAGCCTGACCATAAACCGAGACCACCAGGAATACGCGCAGGTTGAATTTGCGTGCACGGTTCTTGGCGGTTACTTCGGCAGCCGGCTGATGAAAAATATCCGCGAAGACAAAGGGTATACATACGGCATTGGAGCCAGGATGGTTCCGTTAAAAAACGGGGCATATTATACCATTGCCGCTGAAGTCGCGGCAGAATTGACTCAGGCCACCCTTTCAGAAATACGTAAGGAGATGAAACGACTGCGGACAGAAGCGTTGTCGATTGAAGAGCTGGCCCTGGTCAAAAACTACCTTCGTGGCACATTACTTCGCAGCTTCGATGGCCCTATGGCGCTGGCAGAGCGATTTCGCGAAATGTCGGATGCCGGTCTTGATAACCGCTATTATCAAAAAGTTTTCGAAACCATCGAAACAATTTCTGCACAGGAAATCCTTTACACCGCTGAAAAATACTTTCATGAAGACCGGATATCCATAGTAATTGCGGGGAGGAAATAATCTTTTAAATAAAGCAACGTTATACTACTAACCGTTACTTTTGATCCATATATTTGTATTCCATGCGTGTAAAAATTTATCTGTTTTTTGCCGCCATAATGGCCGCACAACTCGCACCCGGACAGGTTTACGAACATTATTTTCGAACCCTTTCCGTAAACGGCACCATGGACATTCTGCTGGAATGGAAAATTCCGGAAGGAATCAACAGCAGCAATTTCACCCACTATAATATTTTGCACAGTGATGAACGCACAGGGCCATTTGAAATTATCTTCGAAGGAACGGTGCTCGCTAATACCAGCTATCTGCACCAAACAGACAATGGCACCGATGCGCCGCATTACTACTTTATTTCAACACATCCTATTGCCGGAGACAGTATAATCTCCGATACGCTCACACATATCAGGGTGAAAGTGAGGGCACTGGCTTCCGCTTCCATCGCACAACTTACCTGGAACCCCATTACAGAGATGCCGTTGTATCCTTTTGAATACCAAATTTACAGGAAAATTGGTGCACTGCCTGAAATTCCTATTGCCTCAGAACAGGAAACACAATACTACGATACCTCTTTTCATAATTGTGTATTTGAAACGATTACCTACTACCTTAAGCTGGTAGATCCGGAAACGCAGGGTGTATCCATATCGACTTCTGGTGCGGAAGAGCTGAAAGATATCACACAACCCCGGATTCCCAATGTAAAAAGTGTAACCGTAATCAATAACAATCAAGTACAAATCAGCTGGGATCGCAGCCCGGATAGCGACGTAGCGGAATACCAGGTATATGAAAACCGCCCCCCCAACCTCGAGTGGTTCTTTTTATTTCCTGTCATTGGGACAGATACGCTCTTTAATGGAGACAATATCTGTGACGGAGAAGTCAACTATGCGGTTTCAGCTGTGGATTTCTGCGGAAATATCGACCCGCCTGTTTATGAATTTGCCCACAGAGTAATAGACTTACAGGTTATTGAGCCTGAAATTTGCGACCAAACGATTTTCTTCGACTGGAGTGACTATATCAACATGAACCCACCCTTGCAAGGATACCGCATTATTGAAATCGACCTTAATTCCGGTACAGAAACCATTAAAGCCACAACTCCTGATTCGGAATATACCCTTGCAGAATCATTTCAAAACGGCGTAACATATTGTTATTTTATAGAAGCTTTCAACGATGTCGGCTACACAAGCACTTCCTGCACACAATGCATTACCGGGTATAAACCCGTTTCACCGGATACGCTTGCCATCACGAATGTTTCGGTGGATGCACCGCAAGAAATACGAATAGAATGGTACGTGGATACAGCAGCCAATCGTTCGACCCTTTACCGATTGTACCGTGAAACATTGTCGTCAGGGACACGGATACGGCTGCGTGAATCATCCCCTGCCGAAGGACCACAGCTAATAATACACGATGCCAGCGTTACCACGGAAGCAGAAACCTACCGCTACTTCAGCGAAGCCATAGATACTTGCGGAAACCTAATGCCGTATCATCCCGAAGCCACGACAATCCTGCTAAAAGGAGAGAGTGGGCTACCGGGTATTTACACACTCAAATGGAGCGAAGCCTCAAATTCTTCATCACACTTCCAGGAATATCTGGTGGTCAGAATGCTGGAAACGTCCATCGACACCGTTTATAAAGGAACAGCGCTGTCCTTTACGGATGAAGTCAGTGATCCTTTCGCCGCAGCAGGTGAGGCGGTCTTTTTCGTCATTGCCCGGTATGAAGACCCCTTCTCTTTAACAAAACGCCTGAGTTATTCCAACCGAATAACGCTCAGTCCGGAAATGAAAATGTTAAATTTTCCTAATGCCTTCACGCCAAACCAGGATGGACTCAATGACACTTTTGGGCCGGAAAACCTGCTGAATGATTACAACGTGCAGGAATACCAACTGGAAATTTACGATCGGTGGGGCAAAAGATGCTATCAATCAACAAATTACACCGAACGATGGGATGGTAAAATTGAAGGCAATCCGGCACCGGCAGGCCTATACAATTTCAAAGCAGTTTTAAAAACTCCGCAGGGGAGTGAAATCATCCGGCAAGGGGCCATTGTTTTGATAAAATAAATCTCTGTTTTTTCATACCTTTGCGCAAATAAAATGGATATGTCGCTGAATTATAACGAAAAATTTGTAGGCGAAGGATTAACCTACGACGATGTATTGTTAATTCCTTCTTACTCAGAAGTTTTGCCAAGAGATGTGGATATTTCCACGAAGTTTTCACGTGAGATAACCATGAATATCCCCATAGTCTCAGCCGCGATGGATACAGTTACAGAATCAAAAATGGCCATTGCCATTGCGCAGGAAGGGGGTATTGGAGTACTTCACAAAAACATGACCATCGAAGAGCAGGCCAACGAGGTAAAAAAGGTAAAACGTGCTGAAAACGGAATGATCATCGATCCCATAACCATCCATCCGGAAGAGACTATCGGCGATGCACTGGCATTGATGAAGGAATTTGGCATTGGAGGGATTCCGGTAATTAACGACAATAATGAATTGGCAGGGATTGTAACAAACCGTGACCTGCGTTTTGAAAGAGAGCTATCCTGTTCCATAAGTTCAGTTATGACACCGGCCGAAAAACTTATCACTACCCGTGAATTCACCAATTTTGAAAAAGCCGGCGATATTTTACAAAAACATAAAATCGAAAAATTGCCGGTAGTGGATCACCATTTCCGGCTGGTGGGCCTGATTACTTACCGCGATATTATAAAAATTAAAGAACGGCCCAACGCGTGCAAAGATGCACTAGGCCGGTTGCGAGTTGCAGCAGCAGTAGGTGTTTCAGGAGAGACTATGGCCCGTGCCGCTGCTCTGGTGGCCAACGATGTGGATGCACTAATCATTGATACTGCCCATGGACAAAGCAAGGGCGTGCTGGAAATGATAAAGCTTCTGCGAAAAAATTTCCCGGGAACCCAACTTGTGGCCGGTAACATTGCCACCCCTGAAGGAGCGCTGGCGCTGGCCAGGGCAGGCGTCGACGGGGTAAAAGCAGGGATTGGGCCGGGGTCAATCTGTACGACCCGGATCATTGCCGGGATAGGCGTACCACAACTCACCGCAGTTTATGAAATCGCTCAGGCGTTAAAAGATACTTCCATCCCCGTAATTGCTGATGGCGGAATACGTTATACAGGCGACATTGTAAAAGCCCTCGCGGCCGGAGCCTCTTCCATTATGGCCGGCTCACTTTTTGCCGGGGTAGATGAATCACCAGGCGACACGATTATTTTTGAAGGAAGAAAATATAAAACTTACCGGGGAATGGGATCAATCGATGCGATGCAAAAAGGATCTAAAGACCGCTATTTTCAGGATGCTGAAGACGACATCAAAAAACTTGTCCCGGAAGGAATCGTGGGAAGAGTCCCCTATAAAGGAACCCTCTCGGAAGTCATCCTTCAAATGGTAGGCGGGCTCAAAGCAGGTATGGGATATACCGGTTCAGCCAATATCCAGACACTTAAAAATGCCCGGTTTATCAAAATCACCAACGCAGGTTATGAAGAAAGCCATCCCCATAATATTACGATTACACGTGAAGCACCCAATTATACCCGAAAATACCAATAACAAACAATCCCCCATCATGCAAATAAAAATCAACACTATGAAAATTATCTCCTTTCTATTGCTGATAATCCTTCTTTCTGGCTTCGTTGCTTCGGCACAAAAAACAGAAAATGTATTACTTTCCATTGGTAATGAACAGATTACCAAAGAGGAATTTCTGGCGGTTTATAAAAAAAATAATGTCGACGGAGATATTATGGATAAAAAATCCATTGAAGAATACCTCGACCTGTACATAAAATTTAAATTAAAGGTAAAAGAAGCTCAAACCCTGGGCATGGACACCCTAAGCTCTTTCCGAAACGAGCTTAACGGCTATCGTGAACAACTGGCACAACCGTATCTGATTGATGAAGAAACCAATAAAGCGCTAATTGAAGAGGCCTATACACGAAGAAAAGAAGACCTTCGCGCCTCACATATTCTTATCCGATTGGATAAAAATGCATTGCCGAAAGATACCCTTGCAGCTTATAACAAAATAGGCAAAATTCGCGAAGAAATCCTTCAGGGAAAAGATTTTAGCGCCATGGCCGAACAGCACTCCGAAGACCCTTCGGCACGCGACAGAAACGTACAGGGACGCATAATGCCCGGAAATAAAGGCGACCTGGGGTATTTCACCGTATTTGATATGGTATATCCATTCGAGACCGCCGCCTATAACACTCCGCTAAATGAAATTTCTTTGCCCGTACGCACCGACTTTGGCTACCATATTCTGCAAATTACCGACCGACAACCGGCCATGGGCAAAGTACAATGTGCCCATATCCTCTTAAAATACAATGGAGAGGTAACACCACAACAACGGGAGGAACTGAAAGAAAAAGCCACAGCCATTTATCAGGAAATACGAAATGGAAAAGGATTTGAAGAAGCGGCCGGAGAATATTCAGAGGATCCGGGTTCTGCCTCCAAAGGCGGTGTACTCCCCTGGTTCGGATCAAACCGTATGATCCCCGATTTCATCAAAGTCGTTACAAAAATGAAATCACCCGGAGAAATTTCAGAACCGTTTGAAACCGCATTCGGCTGGCACATAGTAAAATTAATCGATACTAAACCAATACGCACGTTCGAAGAAGAAAAAGACGATATTAAAAACCGCCTGGCCCGCAGCGACCGTTCTGATAAAAGCAAAGAAACACTCATAAAAAAAATATGCAAAGATTACGGATTCACTGAATTTCAAAAAGAGAAAAATGATGTATTTGCAACGATCGACAGTAGTGTTTTTCAGGGTACCTTAAAAATCGACAACCTCAAACGGTATCAAAAAACCATCTTTACGATCGGGGACAAAAAAATCTACCAACATGAATTCCTGAACTATCTTCTCGATCACCAGAAAAAAATTCAACCCATTGCGTTAGAATCCTTTATTGAAGAACAGTACAACGCATTTGTGGGCGAAAAAGCCATAGCTTATGAAGACAGTAATCTGGAAAACAAATACCCGGAATTCCGCCTTCTGATGCAGGAATACCGCGACGGGATCCTGCTTTTTGATCTCATGGATAAAAAAATCTGGTCGTATGCTATTCGTGATACAACCGGATTAAAAAATTTCTATGAAAAGCACAAAGCAAATTATATCTGGAAAGAGAGAGCTCATGCAACACTCTACACTTTTACCAACGAAGCTCCCGTGAAAAAAGCCCGGAAACTGGCAAAAAACGGAGTAAGTGTTGACGAAATTCTCAATGAAATCAATGCAGGAAGCGCACTAATATTAACCACAGAAACCGGAGATTTTGAGCAAGGAAGCAACGAAATAATCGACGCAACCGGCTGGGAAAAAGGGGTTTCAAAAACAATCAACCATAAAGGAAAATACGTTTTTGTTACGATCCATGAATTCATTCCACCCACACAGAAAAAATTATCGGAATGCCGCGGACTGGTAATCAGCGACTATCAGAATTACCTTGAAGAAGTTTGGGTGAAAGAATTAATGGAAAAATACCCCGTTACTGTTCATCAGGAAGTATTGGATGCTATAAATTAAATCACCAGAATGCATAGAAATTCCAAACAACAAAAAAGCGATCAAACAGCACTCCGTTATGCAACAGGAGTGCTGATTTTTATCGTTACAATTTTTATGCTTCCCGGATGTAATTCCGCCAAATTTAACAAAGATGCCGTTGCCCGGGTCGGGGATGTATTTCTACTCACCTCCGAAATAAAAGGGCTCGTACCCCCAGGAGCTTCAGCCACCGACAGTCTTCAAATAACCCGCAATTACATTAACACCTGGATACGAAAACAGACCATACTGCAACACGCAAAAAAAAACCTTCCTGCCGACCTGCTGGAATTCAACAAAAAACTGGAAGATTATAAAAACTCGCTGATTATCTATACTTACCAAAAAGAACTCATCCGTCAACAGCTAGATACCGTGGTAAACGAAGAGGAAATAATCACCTATTATGAAAACAACCGCACAAACTTTGAGCTGAAAGAAAACATCCTTCGCCTGGATTATATTATTATTCAAAAAGATTCAGCCGAAAAGAAGCTGATTCATAAGCTCCTTTTATCAGACAGCATTACCGACCGCCAGCAGTTGGAGGAATGGTGCAAACAGAAACAAGCCGAATACTACCTCGACGAGGAAGAATGGATTTTCTTTAATGACCTGATAAAATATATTCCGGTAACAACGTATAATCAGGAACAATTTTTGGCCAATAATACCTATATCGAACTTAATGATTCAGTGAATTACTATTATCTCCGCATAAAAGACTACAAAATAAAAGAGAGCCTTTCACCGTTGGACTTTGAAAAAGAAAACATACGAATGATCCTTCAAAACAAGAGAAAAAGTATGCTGTTGGAAAAGATGGAAAAGGAGTTATTTGATCAGGCACTCAAAAGCAATAAAATCGAACTCTATTAAATGCGAAAAGCAATGAAAAGAATCTATTATATTTTATTTCTCTTACTTCCAGCATTCCTGCAGGCTCAGGAAGTGCTCATTGATGAGGTTGTAGCCAGTGTTGGGGATAACATAATTTTATTGTCGGACATTGAATCGCAATATGTACAATTTCGAATGCAGGGAAACATCAGCAATGCCTCAGGTATTCGTTGCGAAATTCTTGACAACCTGCTGTTTCAAAAATTGATGCTGACACAAGCGCAGCTCGACAGCGTCGAAGTCACTGAAGCAAGAGTGGATTCGGAGCTCGACCGCAGATTACGCTACTATATCGCACAATTCGGTTCCAAAGAAAAATTTGAAGAATTCTATAATAAATCCATAGTGGAAGTGAAAGAGGAATTTCGGGAGGTAATCCGTGAGCAGTTGTTAACCGAAGAAGTACAGATGAAAATTACCCGTGATGTCAAAATTACCCCTTCTGAGGTAAAATCCTTCTTTAACCGCATTCCTGCTGACAGCCTTCCACTGATTAGCACAGAATATCAAATCGGACAAATCGTCTGTAAACCTGAAATCAGTCAAAAAGAACTCGACATCGCGCGGGAAAAAATTGCCGGATTCCGAAATCGGATCAAAAACGGAGAGAGCTTTGAAACATTGGCCATCCTCTACTCCGAAGACCCCGGCTCGGCAAAAGAAGGTGGATTTATAGGTACCGTCGGAAGGGGGGATACTTATCCTGAATTTGAAGCAGCGGCGTTCAGCCTTGCCAAGGGCGAAATATCGGAGATTATTAAATCCGAAGCCGGATACCATATCATACAGATGATCCAGCGCAAAGGCGATTACATCGACGTACGCCATATTCTTATCCGCCCAAAAGTCGACCCCTACGAACTGCAGGATGCATTCAACCGTATCGACAGCGTAAAAAAAATCATTGAAAATGACTCGCTCAGCTTCGAAAAGGCAGCTCTCAAATATTCCGATGACCCGGGAAAAATTAATGGCGGAATGATGATCAACCCGCTTAGCGGTTCGACATGGTTTAGCGCCGACGAACTCGACCCTCAGGTATTTTTTGTGATTGATAAGCTGGAAATCGGCGAAATTTCCACTCCGGTAAAAATGACTACCGAAGAAGGAACTGAGGCGTATCGTATCCTATACCTGAAATCGCGTACAATCCCGCACAGGGCCAATCTGAAAGAAGATTATAACAAAATACAACAATGGGCACAACAGGAAAAAGAAAACAATGCCCTGGCTAAATGGGTACGCGAAAAATCAGAAAAAACGCACGTTGCCATCGATGAAAAATACCTGACCTGCCCTATCCTTCAAAAATGGGTTAAAAAATAATTTCACATGATACCATCCTATAAAAATGATGTAGAAGCAATTGATGCTTTCGTTGAAAAAATTAATGCACTAAAAAAAGAAATTTCTAAAGTCATTGTCGGACAAAATACCGTCGTCGACTATCTTCTTATCAGTATTTTCAGTAGAGGGCATGGACTCCTTGTAGGCGTCCCCGGACTAGCTAAAACATTGCTTATCAATACTATAGCAAAAGTACTGGGTCTAACCTACAATCGGATTCAGTTCACACCCGACCTAATGCCATCCGACATAATCGGTACGGAAATATTAGGCAACGACCGCCGGTTTGAGTTTATCAAGGGGCCAATTTTCAGCCACATCATTCTCGCCGATGAAATCAACCGAACCCCACCTAAAACACAAAGTGCCTTACTGGAAGCCATGCAGGAAAAATCGGTTACAGTAGCAGGGAAACGCTACCCACTGGAAGAGCCTTTTTTCGTTCTGGCTACGCAAAACCCCATTGAGCAGGAAGGAACCTATCCCTTACCGGAGGCGCAACTCGACCGGTTTATGTTCAATATTTGGCTCGATTACCCCTCGTTTAGCGAAGAGGTTATGGTGGTTAAGAAAACAACCACCGGCACACCGCCTGACCCGGAAATCATCCTTTCACGGGAAGAAATCCTCTTCTTTCAGGAACTGATCCGCCGCATTCCGGTAGCCGATAATGTTTACGATTATGCCGTAAAACTTTCCGCTCGCACTCGCCCCGGAACTGCCAACGCGCATCATTGGGCCAATGAATACCTTAGCTGGGGTGCCGGTCCCAGAGCGTCACAATACCTGATTATCGGGGCAAAATGCCATGCTGCCATCCACGGAAAATATTCGCCCGACATCGAAAATATCCGCGCTGTAGCTACCTCCATTCTACGCCATCGCATTGTAAAAAATTATAAAGCAGAAGCCGAAGGAATTCGCATCGAAGAAATTGTAGCTGAACTGACCAAAGGGATGTAAAAGAGGAACTTTTTTACAAACAAAACCCTTAGCCAACCCTTTCCATCACTATCACCACCCGGTTCGGAATATATAGTTTCAGCACATGCGGATCATAGTATTCACGACCAGCTTTCATGGTGAAATAGATCAGGGTGGTATCCACTCTGTTAAACCCGCCGAATCCATCGAAGTCAGATGACAGTACAATCCGGTACTTTCCTGGCTGTGCTTCGATAGCGTAATCAGTATACGATTTCGATGGACTAAAGTTAAAAACAAATAAAAGCTGTTTACGGCGAAAAGCCAAAACCTGATCCTCCACACTTTTATATATAAGATAAGGCCAGGGATCAGAAAAAACCTTCTTTTCCGAAAAAAGGGCAATCATCGCCTGATCGAATGCCCAAAGGTGATGATACCGTAAAAAAGGATTATCAGCCAGGCTCCACTGGCGACGGGCATACTGATACGACCAGTGATTTCCCTGTCGGGGAAAATCAATCCACTCGGGATGGCCGAATTCATTTCCCATAAAATTCAGGTAACCATGGCCTGCCGTTGCCAGTGTCATCATACGAATCATTTTGTGCAACGCGATACCACGGTCGACAACCAAATTCTCAGTAGTGACCGACATTCCGGTATACATTTCCTTATCAATGAGACGAAATATGATGGTTTTATCTCCCACAAGTGCCTGATCGTGTGACTCGCAATACCCGATGGTCTGCTCATCGTTTCTCCGGCGTGTCAGTTCATAATACATTTCTTCCACGTTCCAAGCCTCATCTTTCTTTTCCTTGATAATCCGAATCCAGTAATCCGGGATACCCATAGCCAAACGGTAGTCAAACCCAATGCCTCCGGCTTCGAGTGAAGCGGCCATCCCCGGCATCCCACTCATCTCTTCGGCAATGGTAACTGCCCCAGGGTTAAACTGGTGGATCATCCGGTTCGCCAGCATCAGGTATATCAGTGCATCTTCATCCTGGCCTCCGTCAAAATAAGCGGAATAATCGCCAAAATCCCTTCCCAACCCATGATCGAGATAAACCATACTGGTAACCCCATCGAAACGAAAGCCATCGAAACGAAATTCTTCCATCCAGTAGCGGCAATTGGAGAGCAAAAACAAAAAAACCTGTCGTTTGCTGTAATCAAAACAACGGGAATCCCATGCCGGATGTTCACCACGGGGACCATCGTGAAAAAACTGATAGGTTGTGCCGTCATAGCAAGAAAGACCTTCGATTTCATTTTTTACCGCGTGGGAGTGAACGATATCCATTATTACGCGCAATCCGGCGCCATGAGCAGCATCCACCAGCTCCTTAAGCGCATCGGGAGTACCAAAGCGAGAAGAAGGAGCGAAAAAATTCGCCACATGATAGCCAAAAGAGCCATAGTAGGGATGTTCCTGTACCGCCATCAGCTGCAGTGTGTTATAGCCGGCAGAAATCACCCGGGGAAGAATATGGTCCTGAAATTCACGATAAGTTCCTACCTTCCCTTCTTCCTGCGCCATGCCAATGTGGGCTTCATAAATCAATGGATAATAAGTTTCCGCTGGTTTACACTCATGTTTCCACAAATAGGGTGTATCAGGGGCCCAAACCTGTGCACTAAATATTTTGGTTTTTTCATCCTGCACCGCCCGGTGGCACCAAGCAGGCACACGATCGCCGGAGCCTCCCTCCCACTCGATAAAAATCCGGTATAAATCACCATGCCGGAGTGCGTCACCCGGCAAATCCAACTGCCAATAATCCGCCACACGCACAAACGACCACCGGGCATCCTTTTGCCATTGATTAAATGGCCCGATAAGAAATAGCGCTGTGGCATTAGGAGCCCATTCACGCAGAACCCAGCCATCGGGACCTTTGTGCAGACCATAAAAATGATGCTGAGAAGCCAGATCAACCAACGCATCGACATTTTCAACCTTGAGCAACAACTGCTCCCGGGCACGTGCCTTTTTTAAACGCTGAACAATTACTTCAGCATAAGGCTGCAACCAGGAATCATTGCGTACTATTTCCGGTACTATCTTCATTGTCGTTTTATGTGTTTAGGTGCGAATGAATCAAAATTACAAACAAAACAGATGAAAACCTACTTGTATTTGTAGCCGTCACTACTTGCCGGGCTCAAATAATTTATGTACGTTTGGGTTTTCATGGAAAACAATTCGCTTATAGCAACAACCGAGGCCTTCGTCAGAGAGCAACTCGCGGATAGCGAGGCCGGGCACAACTGGGATCATATCCGGCGGGTTCGCGGAATTGCAATGGACATTGCCTCCACCCTCCCTGCCGCCAACGCTGTTGTTGTGGAAATCGGAGCCTTATTGCACGACATCTCCGATGCAAAATTTAACGGAGGAGATGAAGACCGGGGAGAAAGAATAGCAAAAAGATTTCTTGCCCATAAACCCCTCCCTTCTTCCGACAAGGAAAAAATAAGGAAAATAATACGGTATGTCTCCTTTAAAGGCGGAAACAATGCTTGTCATGAACCGTTTATGGAGCTACATATTGTACAGGATGCTGACCGGCTGGATGCACTGGGTGCCATAGGCATAGCCAGGGCATTTCACTATGGCGGATATAAAAACAGAGCCCTGTATGACCCTGAAACACCGCCAATGCTGAACATGACTACGGAACAATACCGAAATTCACAGACATCGACTATCCATCATTTCTATGAAAAATTGTTATTGTTAAAAACACTTATGCACACCGAACGCGGAAAACAAATTGCCGCACAACGCCATGCTTTTATGGAATCGTTTCTCACCCAATTTTTTAAGGAATGGAACCTAATAATAACCCCATGAATATTTTACTGATAACGGTAAACCCGAACCCACACTCCTTAACCCACGCATTGGCGAATCATACAGCAAAAAAGGCGGAAGAAAGAGGACATCACGTCGTCATCCGCGACCTTTACAAAATAAAATTCAACGCCATTTTAGGCCCGAAAGATTTCAACCAGCTATTCGACGGTATTGTGCCGAAGGATATTCGCAGAGAACAGGAACATATCGCTGACAGCGACCTGATTATTTTCATGTATCCAATTTGGTGGGCCGGAGCACCGGCCCTAATGAAAGGCTACATCGACAGGGTGATTCTAAAAAACTTTGCATACGAAAAACATTCCAACGGCACATTCACAAAACGCCTAACGAAGAAAAAAGCCCTAATCATCAACACAATGGGCGCATCCATTGCAGATTACGCTGATGCCGGATTTCTCGATGCCATGAAAACGGTTATGGACCGTGGGGTTATTGAATTTGTCGGGCTGCAGAATCTGGGGCATCACTTCTTTGGGGAATCAGAAAACCTATCGGAAGAAAAGTACCATACATTCATCAGCCGTCTGGATGCCATTCTGGAAAAAATCCTTTAAAATAACCCCATGAACAGCAGAGGCAGTCGGAGCGCCCGAAATACTATTACCCTTTTTCTCTTTCTATGGGGGATACTTTCCCTTTTGCAGGCTGCCGGGTCAGGGCTAATTCATGATGAGGCTTACTATCGCATGTTTGCCCTGAATCCCGACGCCGGATATTTCGATCACCCACCTATGACAGCATGGCTAATGATTCCGGGATTGAAACTCTTCAATGGGGCATTGGGTGTCCGGTTGACCTTTGTGATCACCGGCCTTCTGACCCTCATGGGTTTATTCTATCTCATCAACCCTTCGGGAAAAGATCAGGTGAAGCTGCTTATCCTTCTGCTTATCACCATGCCCATCATTCATGTAGGCTCTTTCCTGGCGGTGCCGGATATTCCGATGGTCTTCTTTTCGGTGTTGTTTTTTATCTTTGTAAAACGATATATTTATTACGACAACCTACAGAATGCATTGCTGCTTACACTTCCTATTGCCGGGATGCTTTATTCCAAATACCATGGCATCCTATTGATTTTTTTTACGATAATTGCCTTCCCGCAATTCTTCAAAAGGAAAAGTTTTTATGTCACAACTATTATTTCCCTCCTCCTTTTCCTGCCGCACATCCTGTGGCAATTTCAACATGACTTTATCACCCTGGGATACCATCTGAGCGACAGAGCAAAAAGCTGGTCACCCCTTTTTATTAGTGATTATATAGGAGGTCAGTTATTACTTTTTGGCGGACTGGCAACAATTCCCATTTTGCATGCCGCCATGTTACCCAAGAAGCAAGATCCGTTTTCAAAAATTCTGAAGTTTAACCTAATCGGGATTTTAGTCTTCTTTTTTGTGGCCTCCTTTCGAATGCATATTGAAGCAAACTGGACCGTATGTCTGGCAGCACCCATTATTTTCCTTTCTTTTCGCGGTTTTATGCAAGCAGAAAAACTAAGGAGATGGTTACAAATTCTTGCTATACCCACCATTTTCGTGATTGTAGTTGCCAGAGTATTTATTATATATGATTTTGTACCGGAAGAGCATCGCTGGAAAAACGAGTTCCATGGCTGGGATGAATGGGCAGAGCAGATCAAACGACTCTCCGGGGAGAGGCCGGTCGTCTTTATGAATTCCTACCAAAAGGCATCAAAATATGCATTTTACACCCATCGCTTTTCGCACACTTTTAACTCAGCGCGGTACCGAAAAAACCAGTATGATCTTTGGGACAATGAAGAACGGGTACAAGGAAAAGAAGTATTATTTATACCCAACAAAGATGTCTTCACACTTCCTTATATCGAAAATGCCAAAATCGACAGCTTCAAAAGCAACTGGGGCGAGTATTTCTATTATGCCGTAGTGAAAGAATTCAAAACCCTCAACAAAGTAACCATTGAAATCCTTGGCATTTCGCAGTGTACAAACGCACCTCCGGGCATCGTTTCGTATACCACTTCCGATGCAAACCCACCACCAGGGGTCGTTCAGGATGATGCCAGGAAAAAAACAGTAAAAGAATTCAGGCTGCGTATAACCAACCCCTACCCCTACCCAATAGTTATAACCCAAAAAAGCGAAAAGCCCGTATGGTTAGTGCACACATTTCTCGATGAAAAAATGAAAAACGGGTACGAGGAGTATATCATAACAGAAGATATCCGTATAGCATCTGGAGAAGCAAAGGATATTTCCATACCAATACCAATGCCGAATGAGCCCGGAACGTATTATCTCTCAATAGGGTTGGCCGTAGACTGGCTGCCTCCGGGGTACAATTCCGACTTTCACAAAATTATTAT
>RZYD01000234.1 GCA_009930445.1 Bacteroidia bacterium
AGCAAATCGTAATAGGTGCGGCGTCCGGAAATAATGAAACTGGTTTTGTTTTTAATGATCGGGCCTTCCAGGGTAATTTTTGAGCTGATCAGCCCAACCGTGATATCGCCGTGAAGGGATTTCATATTACCATCTTTCATGGAGATGTCGAGTACGGAGGATAGCCGACCGCCAAAACGTGCTGGGAAGCCGCCCTTGTATAAAGAAACATTTTTCAGGGCATCGGGATTAAAGACGGAAAAGAAACCAAAGAGGTGATTTACATTATACACGGGTACGCCATCGAGTAATACAAGGTTTTCGTCAGGGCCACCGCCCCTTACATATAATCCGGAGCTGCCTTCCGACCCCGACTGAACCCCGGGGAGCAGCTGAATCGCTTTAATAACATCTGCTTCACCGAGCAGCATGGGCAGTTTTTGAATTTGTCGCATGGGAACGTGTACCATACCGGGTTGTGTACGCTCCAGGTTTGATCCTCCTTTTTCGCCAACAATCTCTACTCCTTCTATTTCGAGGTTCGACTGCAGCGAAACGGTGATGTGCTGGTTGGAAGTGAGGTTTATTCGTTGTATTTCGGTTTCATACCCGATAAAACTAAAAGCCATTTCATATACTCCCTCCGGCAGGGTCAGGCTATAAAATCCGTACGTGTTGGTTGAAGTTCCGGTGTAGGTTTTCGTGTCATACACATTGGCTGCAATTAAGCGTTCCGAGGTTGCAGCGTCTTCAATGTATCCGCTGATCGTGTACTTTTGCGCAGCTAATATACCTGGAACCAGCCATAACGCTAAAAGGATCAGTGTGGTTAGTCGTTTTTGCATAATGTTGATTATTTTGATGCTCAGACAGCCCCTTTGGTTTTAAGTTGCCTGCAATGCTTCTTATAACGTTATTATTTGCGGTTTGGTATAGTGTTTCATTGTTTTTGAACCAACAAACATTATCTTTGCCATTCAAAAATAACTTCTCAACACTTAATATTATAAGGCTATGATTACCAATAATTTCGCACAGCGACATATCGGTCCCCGGCCGGAAGAATTGAAACAAATGCTTCAGCAGATCGGTGTCTCGTCCATTGAGGAACTACTGAATAAAACTATTCCGCCACAAATCCGGTTTAAGGAATCGCTCGATCTTCCCGAGGGGATGAATGAGTTTGAATTTTCTCAGCATATCCGATCCATTGGTCGAAAAAATAAACTTTTCCGCACCTACATCGGAATGGGGTATTATAATACTATAACTCCCGCTGTGGTACAGCGCAATATTCTTGAAAATCCGGGCTGGTATACCTCTTATACCCCGTATCAGGCCGAAATCAGTCAGGGAAGACTGGAAGCCCTGCTTAATTTCCAGACCATGGTTTCGGATTTGACAGGTATGCCGCTTTCGAATAGCTCTCTGCTTGATGAAGGAACCGCTGCTGCCGAGGCCATGATTATGGCCTATAATGCGCGCTCACGGGCTAAAGTAAAATCCGGGGCATCAAAATTTTTCCTTTCTGACGCTGTGTTTCCACAAACCCGTGCAGTGATGGAAGTCAGGGCTGAACCATTGGGTATTGAAATTGTCATGGGGTCGTTGGACGATTTTCAACCTACTGATGACTATTTTGGTGCATTGGTACAGTATCCCGATGAAAAGGGTGCCGTTTTGGGTTATGCTGAAGGGGTCGAAAAGTTCCATAGGGCAGAGGCTCTGTTTTGTGTAATCGCCGATTTAATGAGCCTGGCGTTGCTGACTCCTCCGGGCGAATGGGGCGCTGATATTGTTGTGGGGAATACCCAACGTTTTGGTGTACCTATGGGTTTTGGTGGCCCGCATGCCGCTTTCCTGGCTGCCCGGGAAGAATTTAAACGCCATATTCCAGGCCGTATTATTGGAATTTCTATTGACAAAAATGGAAATCAGGCGCTCCGGATGGCTCTGCAAACCCGCGAACAACACATCAAACGTGAACGTGCAACCTCGAATATTTGTACCGCACAGGCCCTCCTGGCTACAATGGCCGGCTTCTATGCCGCTTATCACGGACAACAGGGAATTAAACAAATTGCCCGTCATATCAATATCCTTACCGGTGTGCTCAATACTGAACTCAACCGTTATGGATATATCCAAAAAAATGAATATTTCTTCGATACCTTATATATCGCTTTACCTTCGGGTATTACCGAGGAAAAAATTCATAGCCTGGCTTTACAAAAGGAGATGAATTTTCGGTTTTTTGGAACCGGACATGTCGGTATCAGTCTTGATGAAACAACTTCACTCGACGATGTGAACGACATCCTGGAGGTTTTTGCTGTAGCAGCCAATAAGGAGTTCTCTTCTTTTATCTGTGATCCTGAATTCTGTGAAAAAATTACCACCCTGCCGGATTCTCTTACGCGAAAATCTGAGTTTCTGACCCATCCGGTTTTTAATACTTATCATTCAGAAACGGATATGATGCGTTATATGAAGAAGCTGGAGAACAGGGATCTGGCACTGAACCGAACCATGATTCCGCTGGGCTCCTGCACGATGAAACTTAATGCTGCTTCCTGGATGTTTCACATGAGCACGCCGGAGTTCAGTGCTATCCATCCGTTTGTTCCTGCCGATCAGGCCGAAGGGTATCATATTTTGCTCGACCGGTTTGAAGACCAGCTATGTAAGATTACCGGTTTTGCCGGAATTTCGTTTCAACCGAATTCAGGAGCTGCCGGCGAGTATACCGGATTGCTGACTATTCGCGAATATCACAAAAGCAGCGGGGAAGCACATCGTGATATCTGTCTGATCCCTTCTTCCGCACATGGAACCAATCCGGCCTCTTCCCATATGGCAGGTATGACCGTTGTGGTGGTGAAATGTGATGACAACGGAAATATTGATGTGACCGATCTACGTGCAAAAGCTTTGGAACACAAAGATAACCTGGCGGCTATCATGGTGACGTACCCCTCCACTCATGGTGTTTTTGAAGAAGAAATATTGGAAATAATCAGCATTATTCATGAAAATGGCGGGTTGGTTTATATGGATGGGGCCAATATGAATGCACAGGTAGGATATACCAGCCCAGGACATATCGGCGCTGATGTTTGCCATCTCAACCTGCATAAAACCTTCGGAATTCCCCATGGTGGCGGTGGCCCTGGTGTTGGTCCCATTGGTGTTGCCAAGCATTTACTGCCGTTCCTTCCTTCTAATCCTGTTTCCCCCACTGGCGGCGAGCATGCGATTGCAGCCGTATCCTCTGCCCCGTTTGGAAGTGCCCTGGTAATCCCAATCTCTTATGGGTACGTTACTATGCTGGGGCGTGACGGACTGGAAATGGCTACGGCGTATTCTATCCTCAATGCCAATTACCTGCGCGTAAAGCTTGAAAATTATTACAATGTGCTCTATACCGGAAAACATGGGATGTGCGCGCACGAAATGATTCTCGATTGTAATCTATTCCATTCCACAGCCGGAATTGAAGTGATTGATATTGCAAAACGTTTGATGGATTACGGTTTTCATGCACCAACCGTTGCATTTCCTGTTCATGGTACCCTGATGGTTGAACCTACCGAAAGCGAGCCGTTAAGGGAAATGGATCGCTTTGTAGAGGCCATGATTCAAATCAGAGAAGAGATAAAACAGGTGGAAGAAGGAACTTGTGATCAGGTGAACAACGTGATTAAAAATGCTCCGCACACCTGTGCAATGGTTACTGCAGAACAATGGGATTTTCCCTATTCGCGCACAAAAGCTGCATTCCCGGTTATTGGATTAAAGGACGATAAATATTGGCCTCCGGTTACCAAAATTGACGATGGATATGGCGATAGAAATTTGGTTTGTGTATGCCAGTTGCCGATCGAAGATGACCATTAAGCTTTTCTGATCGAGGAAGTTACTGTATTTGGCCTTTGTCTTCAAAAATTAAGGCCGGTAAAAACGTAATAAAAATAAAAAGACTGTCTCATGTGTGATTTGAGACAGTCTTTTTTTATTGAGCCGGATGGGATTATCGTTTAATTCGCATTCCATAGAAGGAATTGTATACGAAGATCAGGGCGACGAGTAAAAATGCTCCGCCAATCCATGCCGACATGCGTTCTTGTCCGTTTTGAATCAGACCGATGGCTATTTCTGCAGCTAAAAGCCCAAACAGTGTAGAGAATTTTATAATCGGATTCAAGGCAACGGAAGAGGTGTCTTTGTAAGGATCGCCAACCGTATCGCCTACTACTGTTGCTTCATGAAGTGGTGTGTTTTTTTCTCTGAGATCCACCTCGACCACTTTCTTTGCGTTGTCCCACGCTCCGCCAGCATTCGCCATATACATGGCCTGAAAGAGGCCGAAAACCGCAATGGAGATAAGATAGGAAACAAAGAAATTTGGATTAATGAAGGCAAAAGCCAGTGTGATGGAAAAGATTACGCCAAAAATATTCCACATGCCTTGCTGGGCATATTGTGTACATATTTTG
>RZYD01000235.1 GCA_009930445.1 Bacteroidia bacterium
CGAACCTTTCCGGGATTCATCAAAACCTGCTTTCGCAGCCCAGATAGTGACAGAACGCAAAGCTTCTTCACGTGTAAGGGCATTTTCCATCTGAAAGCCTGTGGCAGGCCATCCTGCCAGATTCCTACGGAACGCGGCAGAATAAAAAGTCTTTAACGGGTCAATATCTTCAATCGGAAAATCGGTACCATTAGGAATCCAACCATTTTGCTGCAATAATTCCTTGTAAATATAGGCATTTTCAATCCGCTGGCCCAGACGGGAACCAGCCCATTCCATATCCGATGTACAGTGGGTGGTTTGAATGGAAGGGATAATCGCATATTTCCCAAACAAAGGCAAATCGTCGGGATGAATAGTTTGTGCATGTTCAATACGCCAGCGCAAGTCATTTTTTTCCGGAAGGAATTCACGGTACACGTTCAGCACCTGACGATTTGCAGCATCACCAATGGCATGAGTATTTACCTGAAAACCAGCCTTCAGGGCTCTGGCACAAACAGCACGCATCGTATCGGCATTAGTGACAATAATCCCTGAATTTTCAGGATCATCGGAATAAGGCTCCAGTAATGCAGCTCCCCGTGAACCCAACGCCCCATCGGCATAAAGTTTCAGTGATCTGACGGTTAAAAAATCCGTTATATAAGGGCCATGCTGCATATACTGCTCCTCATTGGCCTCCCCCGGATTAAGCATGGCATAAATCCGCATTTTCAATTCACCCTTTCGATGCATTTCATCAAATAGTGAAATCAAACTACCATCGGCACCAGCCTCACAAACAGAGGTAAGACCTACTTTGAAACAATTCTCCTGCGCCTTAAGGATAGCACTGCGTTTCTCAATATCCGTTAATTCCGGAATTAATTCCCGAATGCGATCAGCCCCTTTATCCAAGACAACTCCGGTAACTTTTCCGTTTTCAGTAAGTATTTCCCCTCCTGAAATCGCTGTAGTAGCGTTAAATCCAGCCAAATGCATTACAGGTGAATTCACTAAAACGGCATGGCCATCCACACGTATCAAAACCACATATTTATCGGGAAACAAGCGGTCAAGTTCAGTATTTACGGGAAATTTTTTATCCGGCCAATGGTTTTGATCCCATCCACGCCCAACAATCCATTGGCCGGGATAGGTTTTGGCATGCCCTTTCAAGCGTAATATCACCTCGTCAAACGATGATGCACCGGTCAGATCAGCCATTGCCAGAAAAGTACCATAACCATAAAAATGCGAGTGGGCATCAATGAAACCCGGATAAACACACTTTCCATTCAAATCGAATTCAATACGGGGATGATACTTTTTCTGCAATTCCTCCCATTTTCCTGTCTCCAAAATAATCCCATCCCGGTAAACCATACCGGTTGCCATGGTAAAAGCGGAATCTACCGTGTATATCAACCCATTCTTCAATAAAACATCCGCTTCTTTAACAGTACATTGCATCATCATGAGCATCAAGATTAAAACAGATAGTAATAATTTCATATAATGTTGCTTAAAGTTTTAACAATAATTCCCTGACGGAGTTCACTGTAAAGGGAGCTGTCCCTGAATTTACTTTTATTTCAGGTGGCGGGCCATCATCGACAACAATATCAGCTTTTCCCTTTGGTTGATCTACCACATTATACCCTTTCCGGATCAAAGCTTTGCGTATCCATTGTGCTGTTAATCCGTTACCCCAGACACAAATATTTTTACCGGTTTTAAAGTTTATTTTAAAATCACCGGTATTTGCATCAAAATGAATAGTTTCTGTATTAAAATAATCAGCAAAAGCGCCCTTCAGCACGAGATCCTCCGGAACGCCGCGCTGCATACGTTTCCCTGTTGCAATCATCCAAATCCAATCGGCACTTTTTATAGATAAGGAGAGGTCGTGGGTAGTTAACAAAATACTTTTCCCATGCACCCGAACGAGCTTTTTTATAATCTGCATGAGTTCCAGTTTGGATGGAAAATCGAGAAAAGCCATGGGTTCATCCAGGACAATAATCGGTGTTTCTTGGGCTAATGCCCTGGATATCATCACCTTTTGTCGTTCTCCATCGCTCAATTCGCCGAGATAACGATGGCTAAGTGCTCCGATACCGGTTAATTCCATCGCTTCCATAATTACTTCCTGATCCAGCACAGAACATCGGCCAAAATAACCGGTATACGGGTAACGGCCCATTGAAACCAAATCGTAGACTTTCATGTGATCAACCACTACCCTGTCGGTTAAAACAACACTAACCATAGTAGATAATTGATGGCGGGTATAGGCCTGTAAAGGTTTCCCGGAAAGGAAAATTTTCCCGGAAAGGGCCTCCTGAAGTCCGCATAGCGTTCGCAGGAGGGTTGATTTACCAGCTCCGTTGGGGCCAATCAGGCAAACCAGTTCGCCTGAAAAAAGTTTGAGTCGAACATCATTCTGAACTACAACCGCTCCATTTTTCGAGGGATACCCCACTGAAAGCTCAGCGGCGGATAACACAGGTACATGAGGAGAAATCCCGGTATTTGTAACTTTTTTCATGCATCACTCCTTTCCCTGTTTCGTAATATTACCCAAATAACAATGGGAGCACCAATCAGTGAGCTGATGGCATTCACGGGCAAAGCACCCTGAACGCCAGGCATCCGGGCAATGAGATTGCACAACAGGGTAAAAGAAGCCCCACATAAAATCACACCGGGCAAAATCTTTCGATGATCATTACTATGGTACAGATTACGGACAATATGAGGAACAGCAATACCCACAAAGGCCACAGGTCCGCAGAAAGCAGTGACCAGGGCGGCCAGCACCCCGGATACTGAAATCACAATCAATCGGTTTACCCGCATATTCAAGCCAAGGTTATGTGCGTAATTTTCTCCCAGTAACATCAAATTTAATGGTTTGATAAGCAAAATAGCCGCCGTAAGAGCCAACAGGATCACAAGAGCAAAATAGTACATCTCCCGCCATCCTACCTGGGCAAAACTTCCCATTCCCCAAATAACAAAGGCATGCAAATTCTGATCGGTGGAAAAATATTGTAAAATACTCACCAAAGAAGAAGAAGCATAGCCAATCATCAATCCAATAATTAATAAAATTACGTTATTTCCTACGCGTCCAGCCAAAAAAATCAACAAAAAAATCACCGTTCCTGCCCCAACAAAAGCGGCAAGGATAATACTCAGGTTAGCGAAGAAAAAATAGCGACTCAGGACACCACCGGTTAACAATACAACGAGTGCAACGCCCAGCCCTGCGCCCGAAGTAACGCCCAGCACAGAAGGCCCGGCCAACGGATTCCGGAACATGGTTTGCATCAGTAGTCCGCTGACTGCCAGTGCGCTGCCCGCCAACAGTGCGGTCAGGGCCATAGGAAGTCTTGAATCAAGGATTATCGTAGTCCACGAAGCATTCGTAACCCCGGAGGCGAACACAATCCGAAAAACAGCACTTGCAGAAATCGGCACAGAGCCCAAAAGAATATTGGCAAAGAATAAAACAATCCCGGCAAAAAGTAGCAGCAAAGTAATGCCAACAGTTCGGTTTCGGTTAAAATCCATAGGCTATTTTATAATTTTGTAATACGTTGGAAGATATCCGGGAAGCAACTCCGGATGGAGCGCATAAATTAAATCACTTAACACGACATCGGGTTCCAGAATGCCTTTTTCAAAATATGCAGTTAATGACGGGTTGCATGCAATCACTTTTTTATTTTGAAAAGCACTAAACTTAGTATAATGGCGGTTTGCCTTGGCAATAAGCTCATAAGTAATCGTATCCGGGTGTGCCAGAATGATACGCCAAAAATCTGCTGAGGAGCCACGATCAAGAACTACTTCAAGATCGAGCGGAATACTGGCGGGAGTATCCTTGTCATCAAAAAGATAATCAGCGCCGGAATCACGGTATAAATGAGCGATATAGCTAAGGCCACCACTCACATACCAAATTCCCTGATATTCCATACCGCCAAAAATCGTTGGCCGGTTAGTTGCTAATTGCACCGTCATTTGTTGTAAATCCTGATACCGGAGAACAATTTGAGAAAAAAGACTATCGGCTAACGCCTGTTTGCCCGCAATCCGGCCAAATACGCGGATCCACTCAGTGCGTCCTAAAGGGGTATTTTCATTAAACTCATCCGGAAAAACAACGGGTATTCCCTGTTTTATAAGTTGATGTAATTCGCCTTTTTGCATTCGGTTGGCAAAAACCACGGTAGGAGATAATTCAAGGATCTTCTCCACATCCACTGCTGCGCCACGGGTAACCATGGCCATCCGGCCCTGTTGCATCAACGTTTTTGATTGCGAATCAAACAAGTAGGAAGAATCGGGGGCACCTACAATATTTCCGGTTTCACCCAGCGCCGTCAAAAAGGCCATATAAACCGAACCCAGGCAAACATAACGTGGTGAATGGCGACAAATCAATAGATCCTCTGGCTG
>RZYD01000236.1 GCA_009930445.1 Bacteroidia bacterium
TAGATAAAGGAATAGTTAAATATCTGATTAACAGTGCGCAAGTAGGTACAGGTAAACACTCTTATATATAAAAAAACTTTTTGAGTGTCCGCGATCGGATCACAGGCATACGGCATGAGTAAAAAAAGTAGAATAATTAGAACCCTTAAAAAAAGGGCAATGATTATTTAAAGATCAAACAAAACAGCACACATAAAAAAGACTGCAACGACGTTCACCCGAAACGCCCTGCAGCCTGATATACTAACTAAAAAATTCACTACCTGTTATTGCTTAATGCAAAAAACAGTAAAACGTTACCCATCAAAAGCGAATTATTTTCATTTTGCACGTATGTATAGAACATCAAGGCGGCGACTAACAAACCGTCGTGAATAGCGATACAGACCGCCCCCCCCTTCACCAGGAACACCCGAATATATGCAAAAATGCTATATAGTAGTTAACAACAGATTAACGACTATATGATTTTAAAAACCACAGAAAACCGCCGAACCTGTCTGCAGTGCGATGTAAATACACAACCCACAGCAAAAAGAAAACAAACACTGTCAAGTAAAAAGATAGGTTTTTATTCGTTGGAGTACTCCGTATTTAACCGTAAATTACGGTATAATATACGATAAAAACACATAAAACAGGCTATTGTATTGTATTACAGTAAGTTAGATAAAAAACAGTTGTCCTATAAGTTTTATTATGTTAAGTACGTGATATTATTGCACTCTAAAAACTCTTATAATCAATTGTTATATTATCTTTGACTATAACGAACCATAAACATACATAACATGAATGACAAAAGCAAACAGCGCCGAACCTGTCTGCAGTGCGGCGTGAATATCGACCACAAGCGCCCACAGGCAAAATTTTGTAGTAAGGATTGCAGCCAGGAACATTATAATGAAGTGAACCGCGACCGATACAAGCAAGTAAAGCAACAGAAGATAATACCACCGACCAAAGTAAACACAGAAGCACCACCGCCCCCCGTTGATGTACTGGAAGATCTTATATCAGTATCAGAAGTTAAAAAGATCCTGAACGTACAAAAACAGACCCTGTACAAGTGGCGCAAAGAAGGATTAATAACATTATACGCGATCACTCCGCGCAAACAGTACGCGCGACGTTCTGAGATTGTGAAGCTATTAAAAGAAGTACAATAAATTGCATATCAGTATATTAAAGGATATTACTACAGACAGTTAAGTTTTTCAGGATCAGTACAATAAAATAGTATATCAACAGGTATTGTTTTGATATACTGAATGTTATGTAATATGCCAAAAAATTTGTTAATAAACCGAGTCAAAACTACAAAATAAAAAGCCGTAATTTTGGGGTGAAAGCTGCGGAAGAACTACAGCATATTTATAAACTCGACGTTCTTTAATTTTTATGAATAAGACATAAAAAAAACCCTGCAAAGGTTTACGACGACATTAGCAGGGCATTAAGACGGTTTAAATTTCTTTAAATTATGGTACAAAGCTATACCACAGAATGTAAAAATGCAAATACAAGCATTAAAAAAGTAGGCTTCAAGGTTTCAAATAAGAGCCAAAGACCAGTATTAACAAGTGATTGCGACATAAGGCAAATATACAAAATAATTGCCAAAGGTACGCCACAAACCCCACCAAAAACAGAATTTAATCAGTTACGGGAATACTCCCGACTGTATTACCACACTATAGACATCAACACCGACCCCAGGGCAAAAAAGTACGCCCAATTTCTTAAACAACAGATCGACGACCTGAAACAAAAACTACCTGCAATTGTATTCAGTGGCAACACCACCAGGCACACCAAACAGGCAGTAACAGAAGCATTTAACGGCGTTATTCAATCAGATATAGATTTCCATTACTGGAACGGTGATAAGGACGCCGAGCGACTAAAAGACAAATTAAAGGCAGACCCGTACATTTTGGGCGCGTTTATTTCTCCCAGTGGTTACGGATTGAAAATACAAATCCACACAGACAACGCCGCCGATCAATACACAGCGACGCGCGACGCGTTCAACAGATATTTATCTGATCAGTACGGCGTACCCTTCGACGTTATCGACGTTTTACCCATATCACAAACCTGTTATCTGTCTTATGATCCTGAGATATACACCAATTTAACCGCTGCAGCCTTCAATGAGAAGTACCAGGCACCACAGCCAAAGCGTACAGCCCACACAGCGACAACAACGCCACCGAGTGAAGCTAAAAACATCATTGAAAGTATTATAACAGAAGTTGAGCGGAAACAAATTGATATTACCCAGAATTATGAACGTTGGTACAGAATAGGTTTAGCCATTGCACACCATTTCGGCGAACCTGGACGCGTATATTTTCACGACATTAGTAAATATTACCCAGGCTATAGAGCAAGCGCAACAGATAACCAATATAACAGCTATTTAAGAGCAGCAACCACAGGCGCGCCCGTTACCATTGCCACAGTAATAAAGTACGCCCAGGAATACGGAATAAAGGTAAAAAGTACAGATATTGAAGTTGTTAATCCTGATCAGATTATCAAAGTAGATCGGTATGTAAGTGAAGCAACCGCCGACATATCACAAGCGATCCAGGAACATGAAAAAATCTGTATTGTTGCCCCGACTAGTACAGGGAAAACACAGGCATTTTTTAAACATATATTACCACAGATTGAAGGTAAACACATTGTAGCACTCCCATACGTTGCAAACGTAAAACAAGCGGAACAGCGCCACAAGTGCGGCGCGTTATATGGTAATTTAGATTTTATTGATTATTCAACAGCATACCAAAATAAAATAATTGCCACCACGTACGACCAGGCGGCACGATTGCCAGGCGATACGTTGATAATTGATGAAGCGCACAACCTTTCAGGACAATACAATTTTAGACCCGACGCCATACAAGCCATTGAAGCGGCGCAAAGGGATAAAAAACGCGTTATACTGATCACTGCGACACCGTCGCCAATGTTTCAGATGGACGGTTTCCACGTACTGCAGATAGAACCGAAGGAAAAGCCACAACAGCGCGTTAAATTAAGACCGTACAGCGATAAAAAACACGCGGCGGATATAGTGTACCAGGAAGCACAAAAAGCCATTACAGCCAATGAAAAGGCGTTAGTCAAATATAACCATATAGACCTATTGCAGCACGTTGCGGCAAAGCTTCGAAAACAATACCCTGGAAAGAATATCGGCGTATTATATAGCGACCAGGACAACAGCACCAACGACACCGCCCAGGCGATCAGTGAAGGAAAATTTCCCTTTGATGTGTTACTATGTACAAGCGTTATAAATGACGGCGTTTCGATAGATAAAACATTTGTTCACCGCGTTATATCTGTAGAAAAAGAACACAATCCTATACCTAAAAACTTAGTTCAATTCATTGCACGACCCAGGCAGGACGTTGATAAAATAAAATATATCTGCTACTACCTACAGGCAAAGCAACCAAACAAGAAGCGGCGCGCCGTACGTATTACAAGCCTATACCAGGACATCAAAGACAGCAACGCGCGACGATGTAAGGGAATTAACGATACATTGCAGCCAGATGAAGATCCTACAGGCGGCGACAACCTTTCGCGTATTGGTAATTTTAAAAGCCAAATAACACTAAACAGAAATACAGGATTGTTTGAGCCTTCGACATTTGCAGCGATGCACGACGCGGAGCAGATCTACAGAAATACGTTAACCCTGGAAGCGTTCACCGCTACCATTGAAGCAAACTATCCATATATCACAATAGAAGTTGATAATCAATACAGCGTTGACCAGGATAAAGACCTTCAAAAAGAAATGCAAAAAGATAAAGACCAGGACAAAGAAGATCAGCGCCAAATTTACAAGCTGATCAAAGAAGGTAAACAGGATATGATCCTGGAATACGTTTGTAAAAAAGAACAAACCGACTTTAAGGTTGTAAAGGCAATACAGGAACATCAGAGAATAGACCGACGTAACAAAAATTTAAGCAATGAAGCCCAGGAATTGCACGACGAAAATAAAAGCCTGTTTAAGCGTTCACATAACACATTAGAGCGCGTTTCTTTGCGTTTATGTACTTGCATGCGTTACGGCATTAAAAGCGCGGAAAACATCATATTTAATGATGATAAGGTAATACGACACGGCAAAAGTTTTAACGACATCATAACAAGCATTGAAGCGCAAATATTAACAACCTGCAGCGCCGAAGATCTGAACCGATTATCTAAACACGATCAGAAAATTATCTTTAAGATACTGCAGATTATTTCAGGAATTAAAATACCAATGACCAGGAAACAAATACATAAAAAGATCCTGGACGCGATCGGAAGCAATGAACCGTATTTTAATGATGAACAGCGTACAATGAATATTGTAAAAACGTTTTTCAATCTACAGCGATACCAGGCGGACAAATC
>RZYD01000237.1 GCA_009930445.1 Bacteroidia bacterium
TAAGCTGCAATCGGAAGACATAAATAATCCTTTGAATGATTCCATTAAAGCGAAAGATTTACTCTATGACGAGATTGCAGCCTTCAAACAAACCGACGAGACGTTAAAACAGCTATATTATCTGCTACTGCATGACAAAAAGGAGTTTCACGCATTTTTTCATTTCATTACGTACAAAAGCGAGAGTACTAATCCCGAAAAACTTATCCGGGAAAAGTTTAAAAATGAAATTTGTGAACAGGTAAACCTCACGAAATTAATTTCAACCTTTCCGATAGAACTTGCTTACTGCTTATCTCTCATCCACACGCTCATCCAACATAAAAAAATAGATTCCATCACACCACCCTGGGTGCTTAAAAATTATCCGGAGGTTGAACGGATAATGTTTCAACTGCGAAATCAACCTTGTATTTGCGGGTGCGCATATTGTAATAACGCATTAAACATAAATAAAGGGTTAAAACGATACTTCGGCTTTGACGCATTCAGAACTTTTGGCGGAGAGCCCCTGCAGGAAAAGGCCGTTAAAGCGGCAGTTAATAACAAATCACTGCTTGCGGTTTTTCCGACCGGGGGTGGAAAGTCGCTCACCTTTCAGGTTCCAGCCTTAATGAGCGGTAATAGCGTAAAAGGGTTGACTGTAGTTATATCTCCCTTGCAGTCGTTAATGAAAGACCAGGCTGACAATCTTGAAAAAATCGGAATCACTGAAGCAGTTACAATAAATGGTTTACTTGACCCGATTGAGAGAGCAAAATCATTGGAAAGAGTTGAAGATGGGTCAGCCTCTATTCTTTATATTTCGCCGGAATCATTGCGTTCACGAACCATTGAGCGCTTACTTTCAGGACGGAAAATTGTTCGCTTTGTTATTGACGAGGCACACTGCCTTTCTTCGTGGGGTCAGGATTTCAGGGTAGATTATTTATATATTGGTGATTTCATTCAATCGATTCAGGAAAAGAAAAACCTCGAAGATGGAATTCCCGTATCCTGTTTCACCGCAACAGCAAAGCAAAAAGTCATTGAAGATATATGTGGCTACTTCAAAGAAAAACTTTCGCTTGACCTTGAACTCTTTACATCAAAAGCATCAAGAACAAATCTTCACTACAAAGTTTTTGAAAAGGGAAACGAAGAAGAAAAATATCAGGCCGTGCGAAATTGGATAGAAGAAAAAAATTGTCCTACAATCATTTATGTATCAAGGACAAGAAAGGCTTATCAACTTGCAGCGCGATTGACCCGCGATGGTTTTAATGCGAAACCATTTCACGGAAAGATGAACAGGCAAGAGAAGGCTGAAAACCAAAATGCATTCATCAACGGTGAAACCCAAATTATGGTAGCAACTTCCGCTTTCGGTATGGGTGTTGATAAAAAAGATATTGGCATGGTTATTCACTATGAAATCTCCGATTCGCTTGAAAACTACATTCAGGAAGCAGGGAGAGCCGGACGTGATGAAAACATGGTTGCAGATTGTTTTGTCTTATTCAACGAAGAAGACCTGAGCAAACATTTTATTTTACTGAATCAAACAAAACTTTCCATAAAGGAAATTCAGCAAATTTGGAAAGCAATTAAAGAGATAACAAAATTTCGTTCAACGGTTTCAAATTCTGCCCTGGAGATTGCCCGAAAAGCAGGTTGGGATGATAATGTTGCTGAGATTGAAACGAGAGTAAAATCCGCTATCGCAGCATTAGAAGATGCCGGGTATTTGAAACGTGGGCAAAATATGCCAAGAATTTTTGCCAATAGCATTCTTTCAAAAAACGTACAGGAGGCCATCGATAAAATCTATCGTTCAGAAAAATTTGAGGAGAAGCAGAAAGAAAAAGGAATCCAGATTATCAAAAAATTATTTTCCAGTAAAAACAGAAAGCAATCAAACGAAGAATCAGCCGAATCAAGAATTGATTACATCAGCGACCATTTAGGAATCGTAAAAGAGGAAGTGATAAATATTGTAAATCTCCTTCGGGAGGAAAAAATTTTGGCTGACACAAAAGATATAACAGCCTATATCAGAAAAGGAGAAAATAAAAACCGTTCACTCCTTATTGTTGAGATATTCAGCAAAATAGAAAACTTCTTACTTCCCTTATTTGAAGAACAAGAAAAGACATTTCATATTAAGGAACTGAACGAAGAAGCCGAAGTGAAAGGTTGTGATGGGGTGAGCATCATCAAAATTAAAACCATCATTAATTATTGGACCATTAAAAATTGGATTAAACGACAAAATCTGGAGTTTTCAAAAAATCATGTTGTGGTACTTTCGCTGTATCCAAAAGAAACACTGCAAGAAAAACAGGAAAAGCGACATGAGTTATCAAAATTTATCGTTGAATTCCTGTATGAAAAAAGCACACTGCAAATTTTGGCTGAGGATACGAAAAAGGAAGAAGTGCTGGTTGAATTTTCTGTGCATGAATTAAAAGAAGCATTTGAGAATTCAATTGCAAGTTTCGGCAAAAAAGTCTCCATAGAAGAGGTTGAAGATGCGCTCTTCTATTTATCAAGAATTGAGGCCATCAAAATTGAAGGCGGGTTTCTGGTTGTTTATAACGGACTAACGATTGAACGTGTGGAGACAGATAATAAAAAACGTTACAAAACTGAAGACTATCAAAAACTAAATCAATTCTACGAAAACAAAGTTCAACAAATTCATATTGTCGGTGAGTATGCGAAAAAAATGATTCATGATTACAGAGATGCCTTGCGATTTGTTGATGATTATTTCCACTTAAATTACACTTCGTTTTTGAATAAATATTTCAAAGGCAGCCGGCAAAATGAAATCAAACGTAACCTGACCCCCACTAAATTCAGGCAATTATTTGGCGAGCTTTCACCCGCTCAACTGAAAATCATTACTGACAAGGAATCAAAATATATCGTGGTCGCCGCCGGGCCCGGGAGCGGAAAAACAAGAGTGTTGGTTCACAAACTTGCTTCGCTGCTTCTGATGGAAGATATTAAGCATGAACAACTGCTCATGCTTACTTTTTCAAGATCAGCAGCAACAGAATTCAAAAAGCGGTTAATCAAACTTATTGGAAATGCAGCCAACTATATTGAGATTAAAACATTTCACTCCTACTGCTTTGACTTGCTGGGCAAGGTTGGAAGTTTGGAGAAGTCGGATGTTATTTTGAAAAAAACGGTGGAAAAAATCCAGAACAAAGAAGTTGAAGTCAGCCGAATTACAAAAACAGTTTTGGTGATTGACGAAGCACAGGATATGGACGAGGAGGAGTTCAATCTGATCAAAGTGCTGATGGAGCAGAATGAAGAAATGAGGGTAATTGCAGTTGGCGATGACGATCAGAACATTTTTGAATTCCGGGGAGCAAGTTCAAAATATCTTGAACAGTTTATTCATGGTTATAAAGCAGTCAAATATGAATTGATTGAGAATTTCAGAAGCAAAAGTAACCTTGTAACCTTCACAAATCAATGGGTGCAAAGGATTAGCCACCGACTAAAAAACACGTCCATAATTCCGAACCAAACCAACAACGGAATTATTAAAATAGTTCATTATCAAAGCAGTACTATCATCACACCTTTTGTACAGGACATACTGAATACCGGACTTACGGGGACCACTTGTGTTCTTACAAAAACAAATGAGGAGGCATTACAAATTACAGGGCTGCTATTAAAACATGGATTGCAAGCGAAACTAATTCAAACGAATGAAGGGTTCAGTTTGTCTAATCTTTTGGAAGTCAGATATTTTTTGAATCAATTAGATTTAGGCGATGATGTTTTTTTAATCAGTGATGCGGTTTGGGCGACTGCAAAAAAAGAATTAATAAGTAAGTTTAATAAAAGCAATAAGCTGGAAGTTTGTAAGAATATCATCAAAGATTTTGAAGCAACAAATCCAAAGAAAAAATACAAATCCGATTTACAGGTATTTGTCCGTGAATCCAAGTTGGAGGATTTCCTGAATGAAAGCGGAGAAACCATTTTTGTTTCAACCATTCACAAAGCAAAAGGAAAAGAATTTGATAATGTTTTCCTAATGCTTGATAATTTTAATCCGGCCACAGACGAAGCCAAGCGAAGCTTATATGTGGCAATGACAAGAGCAAAACAAAATTTGACGGCGCATTTGAATTCAAATTTTTTCGATAATCTTTCCGCAGAGAATTTAACGCATATTGAAGACAGCAAAACCTATCTGCCACCTAACGAATTAGTAATGCACCTGACGTACAAAGATGTTTGGCTCGACTTCTTCATAAAAAAACAGTATCTGTTATCACAATTAATAAGTGGAGACGAATTGACGTTGAACGGGGAGGGATGTTTAAACGCAAAAGGACAATCCGTTTTGAAATTTTCCAGGCAGTTTATCCATCAAATTGAA
>RZYD01000238.1 GCA_009930445.1 Bacteroidia bacterium
GCTCTCCTGAACCTCAATTTCATTGACCAATAGTCCTTCCACATCCACCCATTCCGACTCCAGAACAAAGCCTTCAATATTGACCCGGGCTCTGACTTGGTCTCCCGGAGAAAAATCCAGGTTTTTAATGGTAAAAGTACCATTTATGCTACGTACGATTCCTTTATTTTCCTTTAATTTCCCCGATTCCCCGGGCTTACCTGTTTTCTGACTGCTTCCCCGGCTCGCGGGAATCGGGTTTTCACGCTCTTTTTTCACTTCAAACGTAACCGGGCCCTGATATTCCAGAAGATTGCTCCTGAAATCCTTCATTTTTTGGATCAACGCGTTGTGGCTTACTGTTGCCGGGTTGACCAACTTAGGCCGCACGATGACAGACGGATTGACAGAAGCCCCTCCACCGGATGATGTCGTTTGTGCTGAGGCCATTTTATACCACTTGCTTTTCGATGCGGCAACAGATCCTTCGGCCAAACCGGCATAATAATCCACATGATAAAGCTTCACTTCGCTGAACGGGATACTAACGTCCATCTCAGGACTTACATTTTGCACACCGGAAATTTTTAATGCCACTTTATCTCCATTTGTTAATGGAATATCCCGGGCCACAAAAAGTCCCTCCTCATTGGTTTGCGTCGTAAAAAATATCGGAGTTGAACTATTGGCTTTGCGCACCCGGACTTTCAATTCACCGACATAGGGTAAGGTATCGTTATTGTGCGCCCGCCAGATTTGCCCCACGACATAATCGCCATAAGCGCAGGCCTCATGGATCACCATTTTATATCCGGCATAATTGGGTTTTTCATAGGTATACAACGAACAATACCAATCAAAAAGCGTCTTTTTCTTATTCAACAATTTCCACTCCGATTTGGCACGAACGCCCGCATCAGCAGAAAGCACCAAATCCTCAATTTTTCCGGTGGCTTCAAGGCCTGTAGTAAAATTCACATCCAACAACTTCATACCAAAAATCTTCATATATGCAGTACACTGAAAGCCGATAAATGCTTTGGCATCCAGCACTAAATGCGATTCCATTTCGGTCAAAAAAGAATAATCAGAAATATTTTTAAAACTGGTGGGCACATACCAAAAAGTGTTTCCTTTCACGCCAAGCTGAAGGTCGAAACTTTGCACAATTTCTGTTCTCAGTGTAACCTTACCTTCCATACTTACCACAGCAAAAAGGCCAACCGAACATTTTCCCAGATCAGGAACAGGCGCATCACACCCCCATAAAAGCACTTTTTGTTCCTGTTTGAGTTTAATATTCATATCCACTTTCAGGTTCATGCGCTGTCCGGCGTTAAAGCTGATCCGGTAACCGTTATTTTTCGAATACCGCGCTTCGATTACCGGATTAGTGATGCTGATGTTACCGCTCAGGACGATGAATGCGCCCGACTTGCCCGAACTATCAACAACAATTTTATAGTCTTTGAAAACAAAATCAATAAGATAATTTTCCGATGACAGAACCGACTGTGTTTCAATCTCCGGATCGCCAGCAACAGTATTGGCAAGGGTAAGAGCCACCTGCTGGTCAGGAAGGTTAAATTCAGTAAATATCGACGATAGCTTCGGTTTTAACACCAGCATTTCACTTTCATCGACCGACAAGGCCTGAAAGGCAAATTCTCCTTCTTTATCCAAATAAATCATAGAGGGATCCGGTTCAAAAGTGGTCAGTTGCGAACGATCGAGAACACCATCGTGCTTCAGTCGAATCTGCGTTTTCTCTTCCGAAGTAAGAATACGTACATTGGGCGCAACAGAATAGGTAACATTCTTAAACGCACCGGGTTTTTCGTGTTGTGCAAGGGCACGTTGTGCCACTGGATGCAACGTTCTGGCTTCCCTGATGTCTTCCCGGGCCAGAACGCCTTCATACCGGGAAGCATCATTTATATTTCCCTGCTGCCCGAAAAGCACGAAAGGAAAAATAAATGCATGAACAAAGAATAAAAACACAATCTTTCTCATAGCACATAATTTTTAAATGAATACACTACCGGAAACCTTTTCATTTAGGGTGTGCAACCGGTACATTTTGATGTTGTCAGGTTTTTTATTTCTTACGAATTTACACAATAATAAAATACCAAAGGTTCAAATTCACTTTAAAATATTCTGTTTCCGACACATAAACCAAAAAATTAACCCCATGCAATTTCGGGATAGCGCGTTATCCTTCGGATCATTTTCCGTATTTTTGCCCGTTACAACATAAAAGCATGAGAAAAAAAACCAGTCTGGCAGATATCGCTCAAAGCCTTGATGTTTCTAAAACACTGGTTTCAATGGTATTAAATGGGCACGGCGATTCAAACGGCATCAGTCGTGAAACACAGGAGCGGGTACTTGCGAAGGCAAAAGAGCTCAATTACCAGCCCAATATGCTGGCGCGCGGGCTTCGAATGGGAAAAACCAATACCGTCGGGTTAATTGTTTCTGATATTTCCAACCCATTCTATGCCAAAATAATACGCGCAGTGGAAGATGCGCTGAGTGCCTACAGTTATAACCTGATTGTTTGTAGTTCAGACGAAAACAAAAAAAAAGAAATCGAGCTCATCCAAATGCTGGAGCATAAGCAGGTCGACGGGATAATCATCTCTACCTCACAGGCCACAGAATCGGAACTGATTAAGTTAAAACAACCAGGGCTTCCCTTCGTGCTGGTCGATCGGTATGTGAGGTCGGATAATATTCCTTTTGTGGGCACCGACAATTACCATGGCGCCTATGCACTGGCCAACCATTTTTTAGATAATGGATATAAAAAAGTCGTTATTCTTTCGCATAAGCCAACCCACCTGAGTACACTTAACGACCGCAAAAAGGGATTTCTTCAGGGCTTGAGCGACAGAGGCCTCTCCGATTCGGAATACAGAATAATTGACGTTCCTTTTACTAACCGACATGCCCATGTAATCCGCGAAATGCAACAGCTCTACGACCTTTTCAACCCCGATTCTGTATTTTGCCTCAATAACAGCCTCGCCATCGCTTGTCTCGATTTCTGCAAACAAAATAACATTTCCATTCCAACACAATTAGGCGTTGCCTCTTATGATGAAATTGACCTTTTCAGGCTACTTCCCACAACAATTACCAGTGTGGAACAACCCGTTCAAAAAATCGGAAGCAAAGCGGTCGAGATCCTTTTTCAACACATCAACGCACAGGTACCGATACCTCCCGTCAGCTATCAAATTAAACCAAAACTGAATATCAGGGAATCTTCGGCAAAAAAAACACACTAGAAATCGTCAAAATAATCCACCCGACCGATACGCAATATATAATAATTTGTTTTTGTAAAGATTATATACTAAATTTGCAGCGCTTTTGACGGGATAATGATTCTCGGGGTTATACCCTGACAAATAAAGGATACAGAAGTTGAGGGGACAGAAGTCCCCTCTTTTATTAGACTTTTGATTAGGATATGAATAAAAACGAAATACTTTCAACGCTAAAAACGTATCTGGACAACAAAAATATGTTTGTTGTCGGGATGAGTATTTCAGGGGATAACCTGATAAAGATCACAATCGACGGGGATACGCGGGTTACACTAGATGACTGTATTGATGTAACGAAACATATTGAAAATCAATATGACCGGGATACAGAGGATTACGAGCTTCGGGTGAGTTCGTTTGGAATTGATAAACCCATGGAAACTGTCAGACAGTTAAATAAAGTAATTGGCGATGAACTGCTGATAAAATTACCAGATGGCGAAGAGCAACGGGCACGCCTTGATTCCATAGAAGGAAATTTACTTCACTTCACCTGGCGTATTAAAAAAGGAGGAGTAAAACAAAAAGCTCTCGTTTTTAAAGACGGGGAAAAAGCAATTCTTCCCTTTGAATCGTTAAACTATATTAAAGAAATTATTTGCTTTTAATTATTAATAATCAACACGATGGAAAATTTCAATTTGGTTGAAACCTTTTCGGAGTTTAAGGAATTTAAAAATATAGATCGTGCCATGATGATGCGCATCCTGGAGGATGTTTTCAGGCACATGCTGGTCAAAAAATATGGCACCGATGAAAATATCAGTGTCATTGTAAACATTGATAAAGGAGACCTGGATATCTACCGGACCCGGGTAATCGTGGAAGACGGAACCACAGAAGATGAGAACCAGGAAATTGAATATTCGGATGCCATTCGGATTGAGCCTGATTTTGAAATTGGCGAAGAAGTGAACGAACCCATCACCATGGCATCTTTTGGCCGACGTGACATTCTGGCCATCCGCCAAAATCTCATTGCCAAAATTCAGGAATTTGAAAAAGATAACGTATTTAAAAAATATCGCGATAAAATTGGTGAAATTGTAACCGGTGAAGTCTATCAGAT
>RZYD01000239.1 GCA_009930445.1 Bacteroidia bacterium
ATGTTGCATCTTGAGCAAAAACACTTCCCAAAAAGCAAATCATCAATGTTAGTGTTGCTAATATTTTTTTCATAGTCTTTACTTTAATGGCATACAACGTCCAAAAATATGAAATGTACGGGATTAAAATCGGTATCCTGTCCCGATACATTTATAATTAATTAAAGGTAGTACCGTTCAAATGCGCACTAACGCCCGTATATTTTATATTTAGTGTTAGGCAACGTTTTTTATTAATTATGAATAATGTAATATGCTGTATTCCTGCTGATAATGTTGGAAACAAACTTTGGTTAAAAGACTTTCGAGAAGATGGTAAAAGAGCATTTGTTAAATACAAATCAACTTATAATGATATGCCATTTATGGAAGTAGAAATATTTGCTGTTGATGGGGGTAAAAACTTAGTAATAACAGGAGATGACGGAACAGTATTGTATCGTTTTTCAGTTAACTGGATAAATCAATTGGTAGGCGATTCTTTAAATGTTGCCTAACGGATGGCGGTATGAAATCGTTGGGGATTGCGGGCTACTTTCCTGTCCAGTTACACCGAACTTGATGTGGGGCAGAATGCTCGCATAACCACTTAAACCCCAATGTTTTATACCGCGTGTTGTGCACTGGCGTTCATTCTCGTCCGTATTATTGGCTTTAAAATTTGCTGCACTTTCCAGTCTGCCGTGCGTTGGGACAGACACACTCTTTGACAAGTTTTGGTTGTGCGGTTGGCTTTTTGAGCGACTTGGCAATGTGTGTGGCTGTGAAGCGTGGGCTGTATGTTTCATTATTCCAGTCATTATGCAACTTTCTGTTTGTAAAGATGTTCCTGAAATTCTATGAATAGTCTGCTTATGTTTGCAACGTCTCCTAAAATTTCTTTTGCATCTTCTAATGATTGATACTTGTTTGTCAGCAAGATTGGTAGTTTCTCCTGGTCGAGTTCGTCAACTCCTGTTTCAATGTATTTGCTCAATACGAATGAAATAAATTCTTTCTGCTTGTCATTGAGTAAGGCAAATATTGTTGCTTCGGCTGCTTTGGCTCTGGCTTCTCTTGTCATTGCGATATAGTCGCCATTGAAAACATATTCCAAAACATCGTACAGGTCGCTTTTTTCCATATCTACCAACTTTTGCAAAGTCAGTAAGTCGTCTTTTGGAAAACCCGCTGCAGCTAAATTTTCTAATAAAATTCTTCGGGTTATCGGACTGCTCCAAAGTTTTCGCAACTCTTCTTCGTCTTTGAAAAGTTTGGGTAATTCACCAAACAGATTATTCAAAAATTCTTCTGCTGAGATGGGGTTGCCGTCTGCACTCCAAAACGAAGTGGAAACCATGTGTTTAATTTCTCTTTCTTTTCCGTTTTTGAGTTTTATTTTTACTTTCTTTTTGCATACGCAAGGACTTTGACCACATTTGTAACAAGGTGGTGGCGGTTCACTTATACAAATACAAGGTCTTTGACCGCAAATTGGACACGGTTTTGGTGGGTTTTTCTTACAAATGCAAGGGTTTTGACCGCATATTTTACAAGGTTCTTCTTCTATTGGCTCACCGTCCCATTCAGGGTCTGAAAAGTGTTTGTATGCATCTACAAAGTCGTAAATGGTAAAGAACTCTTTGCCATCGAACAAACGAGTGCCACGTCCAACGATTTGTTTAAACTCAATCATTGAATTGACTGGACGAAGCAAAACGATATTGCGAATATTTCTTGCATCAACACCTGTGGAAAGTTTTTGTGAAGTTGTCAGAATGGTTGGCAATGTTTTTTCATTATCCTGAAATTCACGCAACAATCTTTCACCTTCTTCTCCATCATTGGCTGTTACACGAACGCAATAAAATGGGTCTTTACTTTTGGCATTTTGGTTTACCAAATCCCTAATTAATGCAGCGTGTGCTTGATTTGCACAAAATATAATTGCCTTTTCATTTTGGTTGGCTTCTTCCAAAAAGATATTTACTCGCTTGGCTTCTCGTTCTACAATTTCAATGGTGCGGTTAAAGTCTTTTTCTTCATAGAGCTTTCCTTCTTCAATCTCGCCTTCCACAATGGTATCGTCCGAAGTGTAGCGGTAATCGTCTAAGGTAGTTTTGATTCGTTTTACTTTGAACGGTGTTAAAAAGCCATCGTTAATACCTTCTTTGAGCGAATAAATGTAAACAGGTTCGCCAAAGTAGCGGTAAGTGTCCACATTGTCTTTTCGCTTGGGCGTTGCGGTTAAGCCTAATTGTACGGCTGGACTGAAATATTCCAAAATGCCCCGCCAGTTGCTTTCGTCGTTTGCTCCTCCCCGATGGCACTCGTCAATAATGATAAAATCGAAGTAGTCGGGTGGATATTGACCGAAATTGTATTGAGATGAGTTATATTTTTCATAAGATTCGGCAGCTACATCGTAGGGTAATTGTTGTTCATTTACAATACCCTCAGAAATGCTGGTCATGAAGGTTTGGAAAATGGTAAAAAATATGCTGCCATTGGTTGGAACTCTGCCTTTTTTTCTGATTTCGCTTGGTTTAATGCGTACCAATGCATCATCGGGGAAAGCGGAAAATGAATTGAATGCCTGATTGGCCAAGATATTTCTGTCGGCTAAAAATAATATTCGTGGGCGGCGGCTTCCATCGCGTTGCAGTGTCCATCGGGTTTGAAACAGTTTCCAAGCAATTTGAAAAGCAATTGCCGTTTTTCCTGTTCCTGTGGCAAGAGTTAGCAAAATTCTGTCCTTGCTTTGTGCAATGGCTTCAACGGTTCGTTGAACAGCTATTTCCTGATAATATCGTAACTGCCAACTTCCGCTTTTATCTTCAAACGGCACGTTGGCAAATTGTTCTCTCCAATTGTTTTGCTCGGCAAAAGTCTTATTCCAAAGTTGTTCGGGGCTTAAAAAGTCTGATACTAAACCTTCTTCGCCTGTTTTCATACAGATTTGGTAAATATCTCTACCATTGGTGCTATAAGTGGTTTCTAATTGAAGTTTTTGAGCGTATTTTTTTGCTTGCATTACGCCTTCGCCAACTTCCAATTCATCACTTTTTGCTTCTACTATAGCGAGTTTGATACCTTTATGTACCAATACATAATCGGCAATTTCTTTTTTGCCACGCCCACCGCCTGTTTGTATTTTTCCTTCGGTAATATGGTATTCACGAAGGACTTTAGAGCCTTCCACAACGCCCCATCCACAAGCCTTTAGCTTTGGGTCTATGAGTTCTGCTCTTGTTTCTGCTTCGTTCATTTATTTAATGTATAATTGATAATGGACAATTGATAATTATTTCTTTGCATTTTGTTTTGTGGCTTTAATAATTGAAATAAGTAATTTCAATATTTCAGTCAAGTCTGTTTTTATTGAATTGTATGCAGTTTCGTCTATATAGTTTGATTGAAAAAGTAACTCAATCCAATATTCTGTTTCATTAGCTTCTTTTAATGCGATAGCCATTTTGTGAATAAAATCAGCCGGGCTTTCGGCTTGTTCGGCTTCACGTACCAAAGCACCAATAGCTGTTCCACTGCGTAAAAGTTGTTTACTTAATATAAATTCTTTTTTCTGCTCACATAAAAATTGATACATTTTTACAATTCGCAATGCAAAAGTAAACGACTTATTTTTTACAACATTCTCTTTCATTGTCAATTATCCATTTTCAATTGTCAATTCTTTCTTTTCTTCAACTTTTGCTCAACCTCTTCTATTTCATTCAGGTCGTTTTTGTCGGCATTTAAAGCTTCATAAGCCTTACGTTTTTGGTCGAATTGTTCGTATAACTTTTCTACATGGCTTTCCATTTGTGCATTTGATACCGTTCCGCTCCCTTGCAAAATTTTCCTGTTCTGAAAATTTAATAAGCGGTCAACGTTTTCTTTCCAAAATGACATGGTTAGGTCTTTTCGCTCTTTTACCGTAAGCTCGGCAGTTTCAAGGAAGATAACCACCAAACGGTTCAAGGTATCAATTTCATCTTCGGTAAGGTAGTTTTTGGCGGTGATAATATCCTGCTTGCGAACAATTGCCCCTTTCCACGAAGTTAAGCCCATGTTTTCTTTTTGTGCATCGGCACGGCCAACAATCAATTCGGCTGCGGTTTTGCCTGTAACAGCAAACAGCAATTTGTTTTGGGTTTCGGCAAAAAACATTTGGGTGGCTTTGTCGGTGGCATCGTAATCGCTGCTAAGGGCAAACAAATCTCGTACTTTCTGGTAAAAACGTTTTTCGGATGCGCGAATATCGCGTATGCGACTAAGTAACTCGTCAAAATAGTCGGGACGGCCGTCGGGGTTTTTCAATCGCTCATCGTCCATTACAAAGCCCTTGCGCAAATACTCGGTAAGGTTGCGGTTTGCCCATTGCCGAAATTGCGTGCCACGTACC
>RZYD01000240.1 GCA_009930445.1 Bacteroidia bacterium
GCCGGATTGGTGGTAAACACTTCCAGCACTTTGCTCATAAAGGAATTCCTTGACAGTTTATGAATGGTTTTTTTTGTAATACTTTTCTTTTTCGGCATACGATTAATTTTTTATAAAGATAATCTTTTTCCTCTTTTTTGGGAAATAATCCGATACAATACCTTGCGCTTTTACTGTTTATTATTCCGATTGACGACGTTGCAGTCCCGTGTACGATAAAAAACGCTCAAACTTGGCGGTTTTCCCCAATGGGAAGAAGAGTTAATAGCTTTTTTTTATTCTTTTGATTATTACCCGGATAAGTAGAACAAAAAGAAATACAATGACCAGAATAACAGCGTATGCCACGAGGGTAACCCCGTTTCCTGAAGTGAAAACAGTACGCAAAGAAGTGGAATTGCTTTTTTTTGGGCTGCGTGAATTGATAATTTGTTGATTTTGGTCGTTTATCATGCTGCCGGCATAAGGGTCGGTGTTATTCACCGAGGTGTTCACCACGAGCATGTGTTCCAGGCTGTATTGTTGAGGGATATCCGGAATACCATTATTGTTGATATCGGGGAAACTGGCGCAGAATTCCATCAGCGCAGCCCATTCTTTGGCTTCCTGAATACCCGGGTTTTCCGGATCAAGGTCAACAAGAGCTTCTTCGATGCGTTGAATGGGTATTCCATTTTTGTTTTTTGGAACTACACTTAGAATGCCTTTGCTGAGGTCTTTAATAAGGCTTACAAATTCGAGTAAATAGGCATTGGCTCCCAGGCTGTAGAGGGTTGAATCATTTTTTGAAAGCGAAATTTTTGTAAATCCTTTCTCTTCCGTTCCGAGCTCCACTTCGTAAATTTTATCGAGGGGTAATCGTAAAGGGTTTGTGGCATAGCGAACTCCAGTCCAATAGGGATAGTTGGAAGTACTCAGGGAAGGAGCTATCTGCATGATTTCCAGAATATTTTTTAGTTCTCTGCCGGTAATATATATTTTTGCCAGCGAATAGCCGGGGCTTGTTTTGTCGGTTACTCCACGGCCTAACGGGAGTATCCTGTACAAATCGGAAACGTATTGAAAGCCTTGTATCCCCGGAAGTATATCATCGCGGAGTAATCCAGCGGCCACAAGTGTAATGTTTACACCATCGGGATCGTTTTTTTGGAAATAATGATAAACAGCATCCGCCACAAATGGCCCCAGATTACTGTTTTCCAGCAGGGTTTCATCGTTTATTCGGATGGGGAAAGCGCTTTCTACCAGCAAACTGTCGGCACGTAATCCCAGGTTCCCAAGTACCTTCTGGTTAATCAGCTCCATTTGTGTTTCTATGGCGTGTTGAATTTCCGGTTTACCTTCCCATGAATCATCTACTGCAATTAACCGTGCACTGCTTAATGTCGTAGTCCCGTTTTCGTAATGCAGCACCACCTCTCCCATGTTGCTTCCGTATGCCCCGGTTTGTACAATAGGCACACCGTTGATAATCAGTGGCTCGTAAAGTGTGGTGTGGGTATGGGCACTGATAATCAGGTTCAGTTCGGGAACGGCCTTGGCCACATCAACATCTTCTCGCTCATATTCGCCCGTTTTATTTTTAAATACGCCGCTGTGTGAAAGTGCAATAACGATATCGGCCTGTTTTTCTGTCCGCAGGAAAGTGTTCATCTCTTTTGCAGTGGTTATCTGATCGGTGGTTGTGAGGGGTTTTGCATACGGTGCCACTTCATAAGCATCTTTCCCCAACAAACCAAAGAAACCGATTTTTATTCCACCCCGTTCCACAATATGCCATGTTGTTATGACTTGTTCCTGATAAAGAGCTTCAAAATCGTCATCTTCTTCCAGGCTATCACAAAATTGAATATTTGAAAGTACCAAAGGCGGAATTTCTCCCTGCGCCCTGGCAGCGTGGATAATTTCAACCAGCCCGTCGATGCCGAAATCAAATTCATGATTTCCGATGCTGATCACATCATATTCCATGGTTTTCATCAAGTGGAGTTGAAATCCTGATTGTGTTTCGAGGGTTTGAAAAACAGTACCCATGAGAAAATCTCCTGCATCCACCAGCAAAACATTATCAGCATGTCTTCGTATGGAATCAGCTATGGTAGCAAGGCGTGCCATACCGCCCACCGTCGGGTCGTCGTTTATCGAATAGGGCGTATAATCACTGTTTGGGCTGTATCCCAGCATTCGGGAATGCAGGTCGTTGGTGTGTAAGAGCGTGATGTCAGTTGACTGGGCCTTTGATTCAAAGGAAAAGCTGGCTGCTGCAAGCAGTACGATTGTCGTTAGCCGGATGGAGAGGGATGCCATAAACCATTGTTTTTGCAAAGAAAACCATTTTTATGCTTATAATGGAACGTTTTTTTGTTTCTGTGAAAACTTAACATAGACTCAACAAACGTTGTCCGTACCTTAATTTTTGGGTGGTTTATTTCTGTTTTTTTAATTAATGCGCTCATATACAGCTTGTTGGTATGTGATCTGTGGATTTTAGTTTTTTTTATATACAATTGAAATAGCCGATTTTGTTTCCGACCTTTGTTTTTTTAATACAAATAAAATATTTGGGTATGAGAGCATTGTTTTTTATGTTGATTGCTTTATTTCTTTTTTCCTCCCATCCGTTGTTTGCTACCTGGCGAAAAGGAGAGAAGGAGGTGAAAGTATATTATCAAACAGAAGCGGAAGTAAGGCAATTGCAGAAACTGAATTTTTCAGCCGATTATTGCCCGGGGTATGCCTGGGTGTACGTGGTTGATCAGGAACTGGAGCAGATTAAGCACCTTGGATTGGACTGGGAAATTGTGGAGGATAATCTGGATTTGCGCAATGGGAAAGGTGTTCCCGCAGGTTATTACAGTTATCAGGAAATAATTGATATTGCAGATAGCCTTGCCCAGCATTTCCCCTCTATTTGTCAAAAATCGGTAGTGGGTTATTCTTTGCTCAACCGGCAATTGGCGGTGTTGAAAATCAGTGACAATGTAATGGTGGAGGAACCGGAGCCGGAGGTGCTTTTTGATGCCGGAATTCACGGCGATGAGGTTGGTGGCCCCCAGAATGCAATTCTTTTTGCCCGTGAAATAATTCTGAATTATGGAGTCGACCCTGATATTACTGCGCTTATCGACAGCCGGGAGATTTATATCTATCTGATGGTGAACCCTGATGGCCGTGAAAGTATGTCGCGTTATAATAACAACGGCGTGGATATTAATCGTGAATGGGGTTATATGTGGAATGGTGAAGGAGGGTCGGAGGCAGCCTTTACAGAGCAGGAAACCAGAGCTCTGCGGGATTTTATTCTGGATCATGAATTTACTATCCATACAACATATCACAGTGGAACAGAATATATTAGCTGTCCGTGGAGCTACCGCGCCGACCCGCCTGCGGATGCTGATCTGATTCTTTTTCTTGCCGGTCTTTATTCCGCTGAATCCGGGTATGCCAATCTGGAGTTCGGTCAGGGCTCAACAGGAATGTACTACATCAATGGTGCCTCGAAGGATTATAACTATGGTGCAGTCGGTTCCGTTTCATGGTCGATGGAAATATCCATGTCGAAGCAGCCTCCTGCCTCCCAGATCGGGATGTACTATGAATATAATAAGCCGGCTATGCTGGCAATGATTGAATATGGCGGATACGGCCTTCAGGGAACCATCACCAATGCCGTTACCGGAAATCCGGTGCCGGCGACTGTGCTTGTTGATGCCCTCTATCCGGTGCACAACGATCCGGTGGTGGGTGATTATCATAAGTATCTGATGGAAGGCGTTTATTCGGTTACTATAAAAGCCAATGGTTTTGAAGAGGTAACCATCGAAAATGTAGTTGTGGAAGGCAACACTACGGTAACTACGCTCGATGTGGCGCTGAATCCCCGCGAAGGACAATATATTTCCCGGCTTGTTTTGGTGGAAATTCCAGGGAATAATTTTGATGATGAAGCGTTTACCCCTGCTATTTTTGGGGCACCGGATGGTGTCTATTACAGCCTCGGCAAGGATGGTTTTATTCATTTTGATATGGGTTCGCCCGTTTATGATAAACCCGGATTGGATATGGTGGTCTATGAAGGGGATTTAACCGATGAAGGCTACACGCTTTTTGCTTCGGCAACGCTGGATGGCCCCTGGAGTATGGTCGGAACCGGAACCGGAACTACCGAATTTGACCTGAATGCTTCAGGATTGGTGAATGCACGGTATTATAAAATTCAGGATGATGGCGATGGGGTTTCCGGTGGTGCGGATGCCGGATTTGACCTGGATGCTGTTGCGGTAATTAATCCTCCGCTCTCCGTGGTGAATATCTCCCCTGAAGATGGTATGGCCGGCGTGTCTGT
>RZYD01000241.1 GCA_009930445.1 Bacteroidia bacterium
GGGTATTCTCAAGATCCTGTGAAGATCCTTGGGACCGTGTTTGAAGATGGTGCTTGCGATGAGATCGTCGTATTGAAAAATATTCGATACACAAGTTATTGCGAACACCACATGATTCCCTTCTATGGTGATATTTCCATTGGATATGTCCCTAATGGAAAGGTTGTTGGAATCTCTAAATTGGCGAGATTGGTTGAGGTGTTTGCTCGTAGATTGCAGATTCAAGAGCGGATGACATCACAGATTGCCGATACTCTAATGGAGGTTTTGCAACCAAAGGGCGTCATGGTCGTTTGTAATGGACAGCATTTGTGCATGATTGCCAGAGGGGTTGAGAAACCAACGTCTGTTATGACGACATCTGCTGTGCGCGGAATCTTCAAAGACAATTACGCCACTAGAAATGAATTTATGAGTCTCATTAAATAGGCTTTAACTTTTAACTTAGATTAGGAAAATAGATTTTATGGAAAAGATGACTAAGAAGGAAATGGTTGATTCTCTTGCTGAAAAGACTGGCGAAACTAAGGCCAAGACTGCCATTATGATTGACGCCATGTTTGAATTGATTGGTGAAACGCTGATTGCTGGCAAGGATTTCCCAATTTTCGACGTATGCACTCTGAAGGTTGAAATGGCTGCCGAGCGCAAGGTGAATCCTCATTTTGCCAAGGAGAAGGGCGCTTATGTCGTTCCTGCACGTCGTACACTGCGTTGTCGCTGTTCTGAGCGTCTGCGTAATCTCTTCAAGGAAGAGGTTGAAGCCGAATAATGAAGGTTATTGCTGTTGATTTTGATGGAGTTCTAGATATTCCAATTAATCGAGAGAAGGTTAACGCCCTATTTGAAGACAAAAATAATTTCATAGTCGTATATACAGCTAGAAGTTATTCAATGTTTAATGAGACAAGGCTTGAATTGATTAGGCTTGGCGTTAAACATCATGCTCTTGTAATGGAAAAGATTAGAGCTGACGCATATATCGACGATAAAAACTCTACGCTTTGATAAAGGAATTTTGCATGTACGAAAGTCTTACCGAAAGAATTATTGGATTTTGTGAGAATCCCCTTAATGCCCAGTTTAAAGATGGGTTTAATAAATTGGTTTTTGGATCTAAAGTATCGGCCATGTTGGGAGCACCAGTAGTTGAATATGATTTCAATTGTGATCGTGTTGAAAAAAGTATTGAGTCGATGAAAGATAAGACTAATTATGTTTTGTATTCTGGAGGTAAAGAGTCTCTTCTTACATGCAAAATCCTTGATTTTTATGGTGTGGAATATAAGAAAGTATTGTTTGACGAGAGTGTTAAGTCGTTTTCTGATAATATTTACGCCGAAGCTGGTATTGTTCTTGGAAGTGAAATAATTGAGGAATACGGGAATGACCTTTATGGAAAGCATATTCCTCTTATTGCTTATTATTCATCTGTGTTAGCAGAATTGTTTCCGCATTCTGTGATTTGGATTGGTGCGGCAAATGTGGATGAGAGGGTTAGGTTTTCTCTTGGAAATTCTGATCATTCAGATTTGTCTATGTATTTAAGCAGCAAAAGCACTGAATGCGAAATTTATTCTTGTGTTAATAGTTTGTCTGAGTTCGATATTTATCGGATTATGAAAAACTGTTTTGATTATGAAGATATTCGCTCTTGCGGAGATAACCAAGATAAGACTGATAGGATTCTTGCGTATAGCTTGGCTAATGATTTGTATAGAGTATTGGGTGATATTGACGAACGAGAGCGATTGATGATGTTTGATTCGCAAATGCTTTTGAATGGGTTTATTGGATTGAAAAAGCCTACAATGTTTGATTTTAGAAGTGATTTAAGACTTTTTCTTTCGTCTATGGATGATTTGAATGTCGGAGCGGTTGTTTGAATATTTTCGAAAGGAAGACACGGATTGTAGACATGTACTACAATCCGTGGACTGTACCAAAAACGTATTTTGAACAATGGCATCTTGCGTCTGTGAAAGATTACGGACGCAATGAACATACAGAAGAATTGTTTATTCCTGGTCAACCAGAAGAAACAAAATTGACTTCATTTTATGAAAAAAGAAATATTCTTCTGTATTCTGGCGGTAAAGAATCATTTTTAACGGCAAATATTTTAGATTTTTATGGAATAAAATACGAAAAGCTTTTTATTGATGAAACTGGTGATATTCGTGATTCTGAAAAACATGAATGCTATAATGATGTCGCAAGACAAATTAAAGACTCCTGTGATCATGTTATAGAAAGCAATGTGATTGAGAAATACATAACCAGCAACAGATTTGGTAGAAACTTTCCAATTACCTATTATTATATTCTTGATACAATTGAGAAATTTGAAAATGCGAATGTTTTAGTTGGTGCTGAATGGCTATCTGGAAGATTTTTGCATAATCAGATTAAATATGAACACTCCGACATTCTTTATCATGATCTAAATAATGATCCTGAAATTGATGGTTCGGTTTATTCTATTGTAAATTGTTTGCTTGAATTTGATATTTATAGGATTGTTTCCAATTATCTTGGTTATGATGATAGATGGTCTTATTATGACCACAAAAAGAAAGAAGAAAGAATTGGTTATTTTAAGCGCATGAATAATCTTATTTGTGACATTGATAAAAGCACGCTTAGGGATGATGTTTTGAGTGAGCTTGAATTTATTGTTCCACAAGTAAGAATTATGTCACCAATTTTTTATGATTTTAGATGTGGCATTTCAAATTTCATTGAAAGGTTGAATGGATAATGAAGATTGACGAAAGACTTCTCCGTGTAAGAGAGATGGCGCTTAACCCGTACATTGAGCCGAAGACGCATTTTGAAAAGGCGTGGTTAAATTCTGTTAAGGATTATAATAATGATTCATGGTATAATTGGGATCATCCTGACAATTTTATTCATGAAATAGAATATAAGCGTGGGCTTAGATATTCGGTTGGAGATTTTAAATCTGGCCTGAATATTATTTTGTATTCTGGTGGCAAAGAGTCGCTTTTAACTAAATTGATTTTTGATTTTTACAAAATACCTTATAAGCTTGCAACCATTAAAGAGATTAATGGTTACGATGGTCCATATATAAATGAGTTTGTCGATGAGTTTGTTGACAGCGATATTTTTGTTGAATCAGAAATGTTTAGATTTGGCGCTATCCCACAATATGGAAGACATCTTCCAGCATCGTATTATTATACGCTGTTGATTCTAAAGAGACACCCAGGAGCAAGGGTTTTTCTTGGATGTGAATATTCTCCTATTGAATGGTGTCATAAGAATTATAATATTGACCAATGTGATGTTATGTTTTCAGACATAAATTCTGACTCTGATGTCATCGGTAGCGTTTATTCTATAGTGAATTGTCTTCGTGAATTTGACATCTATAGGATTGTCAGAAAAGAGTTTTCCTATGATCCAAAATATTCAACCTATGATAATCCAGAAAAGAAAAGTAGACTTGAAGTTTTCGACGATATGATTGCCATTATTGATAAAATTAATTCATCGCAGTGCAAGAAACATTTGTTGATGGAGTTTGATCCTTTTGTTTCAACTTTGAGAATAATGAAACCGTATATTTATGATTTCAGACAGGATATAGTTGACTTTATTAGACAATTTAAAGAGTATCAGAAGATTGCAAAATGAATATCAACGATAGAATAAATAGGATTGGTGAGTTTTGTTACAATCCGTATGTAGATTTACCAAACAAGACTAACTTCGAAAATTTGTATATAAATTCAATGCGAGATTTTGGAAGAGAAATCTCAATGCTTGATTACTGTGATTTTAAAAACATTAAACAAAAAGTTGTTGATGTAAACGATTTAGCTGGTTTAGGTAAAAAGCATTTTGTTTTGTGGACTGGCGGTAAAGAGTCCTATCTTACAAGAAAGATTCTTGATTTTTATGGTGTTGATTACAAAACCATAACTTTTGTAGAATCTGAAAGTTGCGGTATTGATTTTTCTGGTGGTACAAGAAAATTTATAGAAGAAAAACATTTAACTCCTGACATTATTAAACAATCAACCTGCGTTGCAGACTTGGCCACAAATTCATGGGGATCGTCAGTACCAATCCTTTATAAATATATCCTTGAAATAATCAAAGATTATCCAGGGTGTGTTTTATGGATCGGATCAGAATATACGTCATGTCTTGCCAGATATAAGGTTAAATTTGCGCTCGACCAAAGCGATCTCTTGTTTAGTGAGCTTAATGACGATGAAGATATTTTTGGTAGCGTTTATTCTATAGTGAATTGTCTTCGTGAATTTGACATCTATAGGATTGTCAGAAAAGAGTTTTCCTATGATCCAAAATATTC
>RZYD01000242.1 GCA_009930445.1 Bacteroidia bacterium
GCAATGCCGGCAATGGGGATACATCCTTCGGTGAGAAACTCGGTACAAGCCTCTCCATATTTTTCAGACGAATTTCGTACTTGAGGAAGCAGAGAAGCCGGAATACCGAAGAGATTGAGGAGTTTTGGATCCCATTCCAGTGTGTTAATATTAAAAAGCATGGTGCGACTGGCATTGGAATAGTCGGTAATATGTAGTTTCCCTCCGCTAAGGTTCCAGATCAGCCAGGTATCTACTGTACCGAAACAGAGTTCGCCATTTTCTGCTTTTTTGCGCACTCCCGGGATCTGATCAAGAATCCATTTTATTTTTGTGGCTGAGAAATAGGAATCGATAACCAGGCCTGTATTTTCAGCAATATAAGTTTCCCATCCCTCCTTTTTAAGTTGATTGCAGTAGGCGCTTGTCCGTTTATCCTGCCATACAATGGCGTTATATACCGGGTTTCCGGTGATTTTATCCCAGATGATGGTGGTTTCGCGCTGGTTGGTTATTCCGATTCCGGCAATTTCACTGGGACTGACACCCATTCGACGGATGAGCATGCGCGCGACGCCGATTTGTGTGGTCGAAATTTCTTCTGCGTTTTGCTCCACCCATCCGGGTTGGGGAAACAATTGTGTCGTCTCTTGTTGTTCAATACCCAAAATACTTTGGTTTCTGCCAAAGAGTAAGGCTCTTGAGCTGGTCGTCCCCTGGTCGAGTGCGAGAATATATTTTTTTATTTTCATTTGATGGTATTTCCTTGTTTTTCCTCGTTGCTGTTTTTTGTGTTAATGGCGTAGTACATCCGATAGTCATCCATTTTAAAAGTCCGGAGCCACTTATTCAGCGCTTTTTCCTTCCCCCCGCATAACGAATTCAGATGGGAATGAAATGCTTCGCTATGGTTCGGATGTATTAAATGCGTGAGTTCATGCAGAATAATAAAGTCAATCAACGCGTCCGGCAGGCGCATTAAGTAAAGGGAAAGGTTAATATTCCCACTTGAGGAACAACTTCCCCACCGGGTTTTTGCATTTCTGATTGTTGTTTTTGGATACGGAAAATTATTTTCATCCGACAACTTCATAACACGCTCTGGTAACATCAATTTCGCTTCCCGACGCCAGGTTTCCTCCAGCGCCTTTTTAATCCAATCCTGTGCCCGCTGTGATTCCGGTGGTTCAGAATCCGGAATAAAAATTTGTGTAACCTGATGTTCAACGACATAATAAAAACTATTTTGGGTATGTGATTTAATTGTCACCTGATGCATTCGTGTGTTAAAACCGGTACCCGGAAGAAAGTGCGGAGTTTGTTGTTTCTGCTCTTGCTGATTCTCAAGGTGTTTTAATATCCAGTCCTTTTTTTTCTCAGCAAATTCGATACCCCGGGTTACCGGAATTGAATAGGGTATTGTCAAGTGTACTTCTCCCGATGGTTTTATTATAATCCGCACCTTGTGGGCCGTTCTGCTGCGTGAAACCCAAACGGGCCCGATATCCTTTACTGTAATCCTTTCGTATTTCTTCATCAAAAATGGTATTACTGAAGATTTTCGCGTATCGTAGTGTAAATTTGCGTTAAAAGTATAAATCCTTCAACAGGTATGCAAAAGAATCCTGTTTTAGAAAAAAGGGTTTTGCCATTTTGTTATCTTTGTAAAAAAACTTACGGGTATGCGAGAAATAATACGATTGTTGCAGTTTTTAGGGATAGTTATCCTCCTTACGGGATGTGATAAAGATGATTATCAGCAATTTATTTATGCCGGGAGTGCTACGGGTGAATATATTACCTATACCGAGATTTCGCCACCAGAAGTGATTATGTTTGATTATCCTGCATCCAGTTCGACGTATAGTCCTGACCTGGATGGAGACGGTGAACCCGATGTCACTTTCTCTTTTTCAGGGAGTGCTTCTCCGGGACATACCCTTTTCAGTATGCATGTTACTACACACGATGATGTTGAGCTCTGCCAGGGTACAGCGGAAGATTTAGCCGGTATGCTGGAAGAGGATGCGCTCATCGATGAATTCAGGCAATGGCAGACCGAAGAACTCATAATGCATGATTATAGTTATATCACTAATGAAAGTGCTACTTTTACCGGTGATTGGGTAGAGTCCGGGAAACACTATCTTGGATTCAGAATCATGGACAAGAAAAAATACCGTTACGGATGGATTGCGATTTCTATGGAATCAGGGGCTTCGTGGGTTTTTCAGGATTTTGCACTGATAAGTGATTAGCACGGGTATGGCAAACCCGGTAAGGCCATTATTAAACGCCCATATTGCCGTATTTTTTTTCGGGCTTGCCGGGGTGGTTGCGCGTAAAATACCCCAACAGGCGGTTATTATCGTTGCAGGACGGGTTTTGTTTGCTTCTCTTTCCTTGCTGATTATCCTTCTGCTTCGGAAACAATCCCTCCGAATCCTTTCACGAAAACATATTTTTCCCTTTTTGCTTACCGGGGTTTTGCTGGCTGCCCACTGGGGTCTCTTTTTTTGGTCAGTAAAAATTAGCTCTATCGCAATCGGATTACTAACTGTTAGTACCTTTCCTGTTTTTGCTGCAGTGCTGGAACCGTTGTTTTTTCGGGAACCATTCACCTGGAGGCAACTCGGTGCTTCTTTCGTTGCATTGGTCGGAGTGGTGCTTATCATTCCGGATTTCACCCCTGGAAATGCTGCACTTACCGGTGCGTTGGCAGGCACAGCGGCGGGATTTTTATTTGCTTTGCTCTCTTTGCTCAACCGCAAATATGTAGTGCTTTATCCGGGTACGGTATTGGCTTTTTATCAGGATACTATTGCTTTTATTGTGTTGCTTCCATTTGTTTTGGTCGTAGCTCCAACCTTTTCCGGATTTGATATTGCCGCATTGGCTTTTTTGGGTATTTTTTGTACCGGAATTGCGCATACACTGTTTATTACCAGTTTAAAAAGCCTAAAAACCGCTACTGCTGGTATTCTAACCCTACTTGAGCCAGTTTATGGTATGTTGATCGCCATTCCCCTCTATGGCGAAATACCCGGTGTCCGGACCCTTTCCGGTGGGGCTGTAATCCTTGCTATAACTCTCTACATCAGTCTGCCTAAAAAGCAATCCCGGAACATTACGCATTAAGTAACGTATAAATGGGCCCGGAGAGGTCGTTATTGTCGGGTTGCGGGATCCTTAATGTTGGCATGATGAGGTTGGGTGAAAATAGGGTTGTTGTTGAGGTTTTGTTTTTTTTTGTCAGCGGGTTACCCTTTAAAAGGGTTTAAACCCTTTTAAAGGGTGGTAATGAGGAATATGCCCCGCAAAACAATGAAAATCAAACTATTAAACTTTTCCTTCTCTTTTCTGGCATCAGATTTGCCCCCCGCTGTCCCCCTGCTTTACCTCCTCGCTTCCCTTTCCGATCTTTTGCTTTTTCAATATAATAAAATTTATATATTTAAGTTATTATATATGAATGATGGTTTTTATGGAAATATTTACACAATTTATCTACGAATTTCTGCAATCCTTCTGGGTCCTTACCCGTGAAATGGCACCCTGGTTATTGTTTGGATTTTTGTTCGCAGGTGTACTGAAAGCCTGGCTCCCGGAAGGCCTGATACGAAAATATCTGGGTAAAAATAATCGTTTTTCGGTTGTAAATGCAGCATTATTCGGCATCCCATTGCCCCTTTGCTCCTGTGGTGTTATTCCGGCCGGTATGTCACTCTATAAAAACGGTGCCGACAAAGGTTCTACTTCTTCCTTTCTGATAAGCACCCCACAAACCGGCGTAGATTCTATTTTTGCTACCTATTCGCTGCTGGGATTGCCCTTTGCAGTAATTCGTCCTGTTGTTGCCCTTATTACGGGCATTACAGGTGGCGCGATTACCCGTAGGTGGGATCCACAAAATGATAGCCCACCAGAAGCAGTATTGCTGGATAATCGGGTGACAACAACCTCCATTCCGTTGAGCAATAAACTTCAGGAGGTATTCCGTTATGGATTTTTGGAAATGATTGCCTCCATCGGGAAATGGCTGCTAATAGGATTGGCGGTGGCTGCTTTGTTTGCCGTGCTCATTCCCGACGATTTTTTTACCCACCGTATTGGACAGGGGCTCAGCGGAATGTTGCTTATTCTGCTCGCTTCAGTCCCTTTATATGTCTGTGCTACCGGTTCGATTCCCATTGCTGCTGTACTAATGCTTAAAGGCCTGAGCCCGGGAGCAGCGCTTGTTTTTCTGATGGCCGGCCCGGCAACCAACGCGGCCACAATTTCTGTAATTGCCCGTCAGTTAGGACGTAAAAGTCTGATTATTTATCTTCTTTCCATTAGTGTTGGCGCCTTGTTGGCCGGACTGGCCA
>RZYD01000243.1 GCA_009930445.1 Bacteroidia bacterium
TTGCTCAGCGGACTGGGGATAAAAGAAGAATTTCATGCCATGCGTATGGAGGAACTGAGCGGAAAACAAAAAGTACGGGTATTACTGGCACAGGCACTTTTCGGAAAACCCGACAACCTGTTGCTCGATGAACCAACCAACGACCTGGATATGGATACCGTAATGTGGCTTGAAAACTATCTTGCCAATTATGATAATACGGTGCTGGTCGTATCGCACGACCGCCATTTTCTGGATTCAGTTTCCACCTATACCCTTGATATTGATTACGGAAAAATCACGCTTTTTGCCGGAAATTACAGTTTCTGGTACCAGAGTAGCCAGTTGGCGCTGAAACAAATCCAAAAACAAAACAAAAAAGCCGAAGACAAAAAGAAAGAGTTACAGGAGTTCATTGCCCGGTTTAGTGCCAATGCATCCAAATCAAAGCAAACTACCAGCAGAAAAAAAATGTTGGAGAAGTTGTCGGTAGAAGATATCCGGCCTTCGACCCGAAAATACCCGGGAATTATCTTTTCCCCGGAACGTGAGCCTGGTGATATGATACTGGAAGTAAATAGTTTAAGCGCATCTACCGAGGGTGTTGTACTTTTTAAAAACATTGAATTCTATGCCAACAAGGGAGATAAGATCATCTTCCTCTCCAGGGATCCCCGTGCTATGACGGCATTTTTTGAAATTATCAACGGCAATAAAAAACCAGACACCGGAACGTATCAATGGGGGCAAACCATTACTACGGCATACCTGCCACTCGACAATTCCTCTTTTTTTTCCGGGGATTTATCGCTATTCGACTGGCTCTGTCAGTTCACAAACGACACCACCGACTTGTTTATCAAAGGGTACTTAGGCAAGATGCTTTTTACCGGTGAAGATGTGGTTAAAAAAGTACAAGTGCTTTCAGGAGGGGAAAAGATGCGTTGTATGATTGCCAGAATGATGCTTCAAAATGCCAATGCCCTGATTTTAGATACACCAACCAACCATTTGGATCTGGAATCGATTCAGGCCTTCAACAATAACCTCATCCGCTATCCCGGAAATGTTTTCATGGCATCGCACGACCATGAATTTATTCAAACGGTGTGTAACCGGGTCATAGAACTCACCCCCAACGGCGCAATCGACAAACTCATGGAGTACGACCAGTACATCCAGGATGAAAAAATTGCAGCGATAAGAGAGGAACATTACAAAAACGATTGACCAACTGAGTCAATAGCCTTCGAATGGCTTTGTTCTTAATACGTCAGGCGTACAAATCGATGGAATAAATAATTAAAAACCAACCATTAAACACACGGACATTAATATTATTTATCTTGAAAAAATCAAAAATAACTACTATTTTACAAAAAATAGTTTAATATCCATAGGGTAGCTGTATCTTTGCAGTATATTCTATTAGAAATAAAAATATGACATTTAAAGAGTTACAACTTATTGATCCCTTGCTCCGTGCAATCACGGAACTTGGCTATTCAGAACCAACACCCATCCAGATACAATCGATACCACTGTTATTGGAAGGCCATGATTTGCTGGGATGTGCACAAACCGGTACCGGAAAAACAGCTGCTTTTGCCCTTCCGATTCTACAACATCTCTATACGAACACCCAAAAGCATGAAAAGGGGAAAAGAAAAATACAGGCCTTAATAATAACGCCAACCCGTGAGTTAGCTCTTCAGATTGCCGACAGTTTTACCACCTACGGGAAATACACGGGATTAAGAAATACTGTTATTTACGGTGGGGTGAAGCAGGGGAAACAAACAGAAGCGCTGGAAAGAGGAGTGGATATTCTGGTGGCAACACCGGGGCGGCTTCTCGACCTGATGAACCAGGGCTATATTACCCTTTCCCAGGTCAGATATAGTGTGTTGGATGAAGCGGATCGTATGCTTGACATGGGCTTTATCCATGATATCCGTAAAATAATCGAACACCTGCCCGCCAAACGGCAATCCCTTTTCTTTTCGGCCACCATGCCACCAGCTATTATTGCGCTGTCGCAAAAAATTCTTGGCAACCCAAAAAAGGTTTCCGTAAAACCCGAACAAACCACTGCAGAAAAAGTGGATCAGGCGGTATATTTTGTCGGTAAAAAAGAAAAACCCGAATTGCTTGTACATCTGTTGAAAGCACAAATGCCTGCTTCTACACTGGTATTTACACGCACAAAACACGGAGCCGATAAAATTGCCCGTGCTTTAGGCAAAAACAGCATCCATGCAGAAGCCATACACGGCAACAAATCACAAAATGCCCGACAGAAAGCCCTGGGAAATTTCAAAAACGGGACCACAAAAGTATTGGTAGCCACCGATATTGCCGCACGAGGCATTGATGTTGAAAACCTCTCATTGGTTGTGAACCTCGACATCCCTAATATCCCTGAAACCTACATTCACCGCATCGGTCGGACAGGCCGTGCCGCAGCCAGTGGCAATGCCGTTTCGTTCTGTGATCCGGAAGAACGACCCTTTCTTCTGGACATTGAAAAACTGATCAAACGCAAAGTTTCAGTGATCCATAACCATCCCTTTCTCAATGAAGCATTTGTTCCGGTTGCAGTAAAAACAAATCCAAAAGCTGCCTATAGGCACAAAAATAATACACACAGAAAAACAATTGGAAAATGAGCACAGCACATACCTTTCATATTCCTGTTTTAGGCGTAGGGTATTCCATGGATACCCCGATTAAAGTAGCCCATCTGGGCATTGATTCCGTTATTTCCATTGTCGACGATTTTGTGATGGAAAAAATGCGACAATTTTATTCTGAAAAATTCTGTCTTCCTTTTGAATCAGTCAATAACAATACAAAAGACAGCCGGGTTAAACGAATTACTCTATACCTGAATATGGTAAATGATATTGTAGAGAAGAAAGTAGAATCTTTCCGCCTTGCGGCCAGAGAAACCTACACGCAGGTCAGAGAATACCTCGGATTATTACCTGAAAATGCTACCCTGTTGGATGATTTTAATGCTTGGGTTAAAACGAGAAAAAACCCGTCAGATATTGTTGCATGGATCCGGGAAAACCTCCCGGTGGGCAGTATTGATGTTAATATTATGACCAAAGTAGATAAAACCAATTATTACAACGGTGAAGCCTTGCCCTATATTAATAATGATGCACATGCCGCATTACGGGGATTTGCGGAAAGCAAACTCAAATCATCGGTCGTTTTTTCGGCAGGCATGAACCCCAGGTTATACGGATACATTGAGCAGTTTGAAGATTTTTATCCGGATGCGGAAGGCACCCTGTCAAAAAAAATCATTCTGAAAGTCAGCGATTATCGTTCAGCTGAAATTCAGGGGAAATTTTTGGCAAAAAAAGGATTATGGGTCTCTGAATACCGGATTGAATCAGGGCTTAACTGTGGCGGACACGCCTTTGCCACCGAGGGGTATCTTCTGGGTCCAATTTTGGAAGAGTTTAAAAATCAACGTGATACACTAATTCAATCACAACACGAATTATTCATCAACGCATTAAAAGCAAAAAACCGGCCGGTGCCATCGCATATATTACCGGTAAGGATTACAGCACAAGGCGGAGTGGGCACGGCCGAAGAACACGATTTTCTTCTCCGGTATTACCGCCTCGATGCCATTGGCTGGGGAACACCCTTTTTGTTAGTACCCGAAGCCACCTCAGTAGATTCCGACACCCTGCAACAGCTGCAAAATGCCGGTGAAGGCGACCTGTACCGAAGCGATATCTCCCCTTTGGGTGTACCCTTCAATAACTTACGAAATAATTCAAAAGACCTGGAAAAAGACCAGGCCACCCTGCAGGGAACCCCCGGAACATCCTGTCCGAAAAAACTCCTCGTCTCCACCACAGAATTCTCAACTATTCCACTTTGTACCGCGTCAAGTAAATACCTGAAACAAAAAATAAAAGCAATAAATAACGAATCAGGAACCCCCGAAAGTAAAATGATTCGCATTCGCAAACTAACAGAAAAAGCCTGTCTTTGCATGGGGTTAAGCGAATCAACACTACAATCACACGGAATAGGCAAAGAAAAATCAGGACGCGGTGTCTCCATTTGTCCGGGCCCCAACCTGGCCTATTTTAGCCGCATAATGACACTTAATGACATCACCGGCCATATTTACGGTAAAACTAATATGTGCAACAACACATTTCGGCCGAACCTGTTTTTTAAAGAAATCGGGCTCTATATTGAATATCTCGAATCAAAAATTTCAGAAGCAGGAAAAATCATTGCCACAAAACAACAGGGGCATCTTCGGGCTTTTGCGGAACATCTGGAAAACGGCATTCATTATTATCTTGCGCTTTTTAAAAG
>RZYD01000019.1 GCA_009930445.1 Bacteroidia bacterium
GGCACGTAGCCCGTATTTTTCTGTAACATGGCCAATAAGATCAGAAAAAATTCCGCTGATACTTTTTTTATCAGAACAAACGCCCAAACGGTTCATTTCCTCATTGAGGATTTCGCCAATTTTAACATCCAATTCCTCGCGGGACCGAATATTCCCACTTGCAAAATCAATCTTGATTACCGGATAGGTCTTCGTCCAATCCCACTTATCATGAATATACAATCCCTCAAAAAGCTCCTTATTCCCCTCAAAGATCTCCTTCAACGTATCCACAAACAAACTTTTTCCAAATCGACGGGGACGGGACAGAAAAAAGCGGCCCGTCTGCTTCATCAGTAGCCACGCCATTTCCGTCTTATCGACATAGACCATGTTTTCCTGGCGAATCGTCGACAATGTATTAATGCCCAATGGTAAATTTTTCATTTCCGTTTTCTCTAACTCGTTGATCGCCAAATTCCCAAAGCCCTAAATTCAGACTTACAAACCTGTTTTATCCGATCATTATCGCATTTCAATTAAATCTTAACACTTAAATCAACCTTCTCTGCGCTCTCCGTGTACTCCAGTGATCCCGCTGGGCGGGAGAACGGGTGGTTGAAGATCTTTTTTTTCACAACCGTTCATTCCATTCACTAGAGCAAACTTGACCGAGGAATAGAGAGTAATATTCTCTCTACCACCTGTCCTCAGACTTAATACTTAATACGTCACACTTAAACACTCTTCCTCTGCACCCCTCTGACTTCCTCTAGCGACAGCGGTTGTAGAAGATTTTTTCACAACCGTTCATTCCATTCACTTGAGCAAACTTGACCGAGGAATAGAGAGAAAAAAGACCAGATTCCCCTCCGTGCCCCCGACATCTAATGGGCATGTGTAAAAGGTGGCAGTCCTATATCTCTAACCATGTTTCCGGGCACTCGGTTTTGTTCCAGCCTGACGTTCAAATTCAATTTTGCCGCAATATTGATTAAAAAGGTTTCGGGAACAAACAATTTTGAACACGCCTGATAATAGGCCAAACGCTTCAATGCACGTGTAGAGGCATAACCACTTTCTGGAAGCGCCAAATGAAGACACAATGCCATTTTTATTAATTCAGTGATTTCCGCGCGTTCGGTAATCTTGTTTTCACGTATTTCACGCCAAAACTCACTTAATCTCGGTGGAAAGAAGGCCAGTTCGTATGCTAATTGCAATTTTTCGCGGGGGGTTAGATTCATGATTTCCACAGCAGCATATCCTCCAACAGATTTTCCAAGTTCTCACGCACCCATACATCGTTCTTAAAGGTTCGCGGCAGACGCTCTACCGCCGCCACAATAGCATTCGGCTCAAGATTCATTTGCGCAACAAGATAACGGATATCGCTCACATCAATATCATCATAACGGATCAGTTTGCTAACCACTAAATCTTCGGGGGCTACCGTTTTCACCCAAAGACGCCGTCCCTGCCATAATGTGATTTCAGTTTGCGGGTCGGGGCGAGCCAAGCACAACCGCAGCGCTGAAATCCATTCGATATGTTCCTTGTCGGTATTATTTTCCGGATTAACCTCCAGGCCCGCTTTTTTGGCAGCCTCACAGAATGAATCATATTGTATGGATGAATAGGGTCCTGCCACATCCATATCAAGACTGCTACGCTCGTCCTCGTCCAACAAAATAAATGCAGCACTTCCATAAATAACGAGCATGGCATCGTGATCAAGATGCGTATCAATGGCGCTTAAATATTGAATAATTTGATCTTTATCCATAGGTCTTCTCCCCTGAATCAGGTAAAGGCGGAATGTTTATTTCCTTGGTTCTTCGTTCGTTGTATTTCTACCCACTAATTTCCAAGTGAGAAATTGAATAGCCGCAAAAGCACATAATTCACAAAAAGGAAGGGAGACAGACCTGAGACCTAAGACCACAAACGACAAACCAAGAACCAAAAACCATCTCTCTACCCCTCTGCCCCCCCCCTCTAGCGACAGCGGTTGTAGACATATATTTTTTCACAACCATTCCCTTCGGTCATTAGAGCAAACTTGACCGAGAAATAGAGAGGTGGAGACATGAGGAACACAAAAGACCGCACGTCCTTGCTGAAATTCGGCATTACACATAGCGCTGTGCATAGGCCGCAGCCTTATCCATAATGATTAAGAGTTCCTGAGAGGCCCCGACAATACGTTCCAGCAAATAGCGCAAATTGGCCGAGGCATATTCATGAACCACCTCATTACGCAGCTCTCTTAATTGTCGGGCCTGTAATTCGCTTTCAAAGAAGCCCCGTTTCTCCGCACGATGCACCGCATCAAGCAACGATCCTTTTGGGGCCATTTCGATTGTGTCAACGCAACGAAACATCTTCTGATAAACAATATCACACGCCCGGGCATAACGACTGGCCAATGCCTCAAGATCATCATAGTCATCCGGCGGCAAGTCGCTGTCAAAATTAATGCCCTTACATTTGCTCCAGGAACGATGCAGCCAAAACTGCATGTCCTGCATTTCCTTGAGCTGCTCCTGCAAAACTGCTTGTAATGTTTCATCTGTCACAACCTGACTCCCGCCTCTAATGCCATCTTCTGGAATGCAGAATAGGGTTCTCTCGCAATAATCAAATCTATTTTCTGCTCCCCTAAGCCATCATATAACGCCAATTTCAAAGGTATACGGTCCTTTTCACTCAGCTGCTCAGAAACGATCAACAGATCAATATCGCCGCCGCGCTCATTTAAATCCGTCCGCGATCCAAACAGATACACTTCTGCTTCCTTGTCCAATTGGTGAACTGCATCTTTAATAACCCTAATTTGCACTTCAGAGAACCGAACCATTTTTGAAACAGCATTCATCAATTACTATCCTCTATCGCGGCTATACATGGGGCATGATTGTATTGTAACAAGCCACCTTGGCAAGCATCCTGTTGATCCTGTCTAAAAATTCCTCTGCACCCCTCTGAATCTCTAGCGCCAGCGGTTGTAGAAGATCTTATCAGAACCGTTCCCTCCGGTCACTAGAGCAAACTTGACCGAGGGATAGAGAGCGAAATAAACGACGTGAAAAAGCGCAGGTCTTACCTGATATTCCTGCATTCATGATGCATATAATCCACCCTACAGATGCAGAACAAAAGACGACTATACACAGAATATATCTGTTACATTATTCCGCATTTTTACCAATAGACATATATATCGGCTCAGGATAACGATATGGGAGTTGATCGAGTGGAATATGCACTTGTTTCCTTGCCACAGCCCGCAGCACATCGTCGCGTATACGTTTCGCCCGAGGGAACAAAAGACGCACAAATAAATTCAACAACTCCAACCTGAAAGAGTGCAACAACGGTTGTTTATAAGTAAATCCATCCAGCCGCTGTATTTCAAATCCGCTCGCAGACAATAAAGCAACTAAATCCTGACGTGTATATTCATGAAAATGACCCAGATTCGCCACGGTATCAAGAGATCGCTCCCCGCTTTTTAATGCATCGGATATATAACGACGCAAATAGCCAGGCTGCATATCATTGACTAAAAAAGCGAGACACTGATCACTCACGGTATTGGGAACCGTCATAAGCAGTGTCCCTCCGGGTTTTAAGACACGACATAATTCATTCATTGCAAACATCGGATCAAAAATGAGGTGCTCAAAAACCTCCATGGCGATAACGGTGTCAAACTGCTCGTCTTCGAAAGGCCACGACTGCAACTCGATATTACAGTTTGCACTATGTATGACGTATTTACGATCACCACAGGTGCGAACAAATGAGGTCTCTTCCGTATTTTCATTATCAAGGACGGTAACATTCTCATATCCCCACAACTCAATATAGGCCGGTGCATAAATGCCGCGCATTCCACCTACATCTAATAATGAGCCTCTCTGCTCTGTGCTTTCCAGAAGCTGCAATGTTTTCCAAGCACGCAGCAAACTCCCTTTGACATAATTACGCTCGAAATCTGTTACAGCAAAGGAATGTACGATATCTTTGAAAAGTTCATATTCATTATTCATCTTGATTGCTTTCGTTGCTCCAATGATTCTAGTAAACGAGAAGTTATAACCGCAACGTCATACCGATCTTCTGCATCCTTACATGCCCGTTTTATCAAATACCGTCTTAACGCAGGGTCTGCCGCGAGCCTGCAAACAGCCCTCGCCAAGGTTTGTTCATCAGCAGGCTTCACGAGTAATCCATTGACTTCGCTCTGAATAATATCTGGGATTCCTCCAACATTCGACGCAATAACTGCAGCCCCCAAAAGCATCGCTTCAACAATGCTTACACCAAACCCCTCATGCAAACTGGGCTGAACGAAAATATCGGCCGATTTCAAATATGGATATGGATTGGTCTGTTCGCCTATAAAAGTCACGGCATCTGACATGTTGAACTCCTCCACCATATTTTCCAAATAAGGACGTTCTGAGCCATCACCTATTATCGTCAAAGTATAATGACATTTCGAATCACTGTTCTTCAATAGAACGAATGCCTTGATCAAATACTTGATTCCTTTTACCTCCGATAATCGTCCGAGCGTCACAATCCGCACTCCAGAACCGTTAGAATTATTAAATGCATCAGCCTTCGCCCTCACCTGTTTCACATCAACCGGATTGGGTATAATTTCTGCTCGAATATTCTGCGAATGCGTTTGCTTGATCCAATCATATTTCAAGCAGCTTGAAGCAAAAACACTTACATCAAGGGTATTAAACATACGGCGCTCCGCCCTCCCCGGTGGATAAAACACTGGCAGATTCCCGAGAATAAGAATGGTTTGAGGAGACAAATGCAATTTTCTAGCCGCGTTACAAGCTCCGGGCAACCATCCATAAAATCCCGCACGGAAAATGATAATATCTGACTCTTTGATGTGTTCGATAAAAACAGAACGGAAAATCCGCTCCCAACGGCAATCCTGCACTAACTTCCATATGCGCATTTTTGCTGGGGTTGCGAATTTTCCATATACATTTCTTAAGAAAACATTACGACATGCATTCTTATCATCAGTCGGAATAACTCGTCCCGTCTCCGACCTTGCCTTAGGAAAATACACTCGTTGATTTCCTAGCTCAATATCCGCACATTGCACCCCATCACGACGCAACTGATCACGATGTACTTCCACGCCCGTAAACGAATTACACAAAGACAAAACATCTATACCGCGCGCAGTTAACTCCCTTGCATAGGTTTCAATAACATGTTCAACCCCGCCGTAAGCCCCGCTCACATTTACAAACACAATTCGCACCCCTTAACGAGCCTCCTGTATCTGCTCATATATTTCGCGATAAAGCGGTGCAATCAATGTCCAATCAAATTTCTCTGCCCATTTTCGTACTTCCAAGCCATCCGCAGCAAGCTTTTCAGGGTTCTTTGAATATTCCAGCAACCTGTTCAACCACGCAGAGCAATCTCCAGATGGCATCAAATAACCGGGCGGCACATATTCATTGGCCCCACCCACATCGTTGATCAACACGGGAGTCCCGCACGCCATGGACTCCAGCAACGCATTGTTGGCCGTACAATCACGCATAGGCAGTAAAACGACATCCATTTTTCTATAAAATTCAAGTAAATCAGCATCGGATAAACGAGGTAGAAGCTCAACATCATCCAAACCGTCGTAATACTGAAATTGTTCAGATGTCGTTAACACTTGCAACTTAAACAAGCCGGGTGGTGCAGCACGAACTATATCAGCTAAGAAAATATGATCACGCTCCGTTTTCCCAACACAACCGCAAACAAGAGATACATTCTTTTTACGAATTGTTAATGGTGGCTTATCTGGAGAAAACAGTTGCGTATCAATACCAAGTGGGATCACAGATATCCTGTTTTCAGGATATCCCCTTTCTAAAAAAAAAGGAATTTGACAAGATGAGACAACCACTATTCTATCATAAACATCCAACCATCTGGTGTGAATCAGCGAACTTCGCTGTCGGGATGGTGTCGCATGAAATGTTCCTATAACAGAAGCCGCAGACGTCCGATACAAATGAGCTAAATACGGCGAACTCATTTCTCCCCACAAAAAATGGATAATGCATCGTTTTTTCAATCCTGCCCGCAAAAATATACGCACATCGTCCCAAATCGGAACACACAACGTGAAGTCACTTCCCATTCGACGAGCGCAGAAGCGTCTTGCCGCGTCGCCTAGAGTCCAACTTAATCCGAATAATATTGCCCACCTATTGGAAGGTATCAAAATCGTCTCACCTCCCACTGCTTGACTCAGAGCCCACATCGCCGATTTCGCAGCAATTTGCGCACTTTCATGCTGAACATTATAAACTTTTACACGATCTGTCATGGCTCTTTGACTCGCTCTATAATTTCCTGCGCAAGTAAAAATCCCGAGTCATGATCAACATGATAAGGATCTTTGAAAAAAACATTGCGATGTGATACGAAAATTTTCATTGGATAATACGTTACATTCGAAAATTGATCACATACCTGTAGAAGAGACTGCTGTACGAGCTCTCGCAACGCACCATTTTCATCCATAACAACAGGATCATACTCCCCCTTCTATGATGCTGACCTTAAACCCGCATGACGTCGCCCATGTTAGGAAATTCCTAACAAGCTCTAAATTCGCCTTGAGATAACGAACATGAAGACCACGCAATGCTTTTCTCATTACGTCATTTGCATCGGCTTTTCCAATGTCATGAGCCCCTGTCGAAGGGAAAGCCATATTTTTTCTCAATATCTTATCTATCAATCCCCTGGATACATATTGATATCGATACCCAGGAAACAGCTGTGCCAACACATAGTCCTGTAGCTCCGAAAACGACATCAGGCCGCTCTTATATAATTGGGGAACGAGCACCATTAAAGTGGTAATCGGCTGGCGCGGTGCAATGCGCAACCCAGTCACAGCCGGCTGCCGACACAGATCAAAATCACTTAACATCAACAATATGTGCCCACCAGACAAACGTTCGATAGCATTTTCATAAAGGATAATATCCAGAATATTCATCCCCGCAATATTAAACACACTGACTTCCTCATGCTTTCTAGCAAATTCAGTATACAAAGCATATGTTTGGCTGCTCCCAACCGCCAAAAAATCATATTGCGGTAGATCTTTTTCATATAACTCCGCCTCACGCGCCAAAGTAGAAGCTTGTCGCCAGCCTATATTCCAATGCTTGAGTAATCGTTTATATATACGAATAATCGGGCCATTCCCAAATATCAGCACCACAAAACAGCCATAGAGAATAATGCCGCAAATTACCATAGACAACCAAGAGGCACGACGACGTCTCTGCAAATAGAACGAAACCACCCCCAATATACTTAATGCTAAAATAATCGTCATCATCTTTAAAACTGAAAATAAATGAAACTCTTGGTACCCCAGCTACCCAAAGTAATTAAAAGAAAAACCATAATCGTACAGCAGTAAACCTTCCCTAAAGCACTTGAAAAAGGTACCGCATGATCACTTTTTCTGATAAACTGCAGACTATGCAGTGCTAACGGAACTGAAACAAAAAACAGGGTCATGCCCAGCCAATAATAGCTCTTCCAATTTAGAATATTTGACCAATTCATCATCTGACCCAACATAGTTACAATGCTTTCTAAATCAGGCGAACGGAACAAAAGCCAGCCTGCACAAGTAACATTGAACATCAAAATAACTTTAAGAATCCATGGAACATGAATCGCCGTTTTTCTTTTTCGGGAGAGGTTCCAAATGCGAAAGAGAATTAGAACGGCTCCTTGATACCCCCCCCATAGAACAAAATTCCACGCTGCACCATGCCATAAACCGCCCAGCAACATTGTGATTAACAAATTTCGATGTACTGTTGCCCCCCCACCCCTATTCCCTCCTAATGGAATATACAAATAATCTCGTAACCAACGCGATAAACTGATGTGCCAATTTTTCCAAAAATCCGACGGATTGGTTACAAAATAGGGAAATCTAAAATTGTGCATCAAGTGAATCCCAAACAACGCAGCAACCCCCACAGCTATATAGGAATATCCCGCAAAATCACCAAAAATCTGAAAAGCAAAAGCATAATGGCAAACAAATACATCTACAATGGTAAGCGATTCCAAATGCGCATACATGCTTTCAACGATCGTGGCTAAATTATCAGCCATAAAAACCTTAAGAAAAAAACCCCATAGAATATACCACAACGCCGTGGGTATCTGTTCTCGCTTTACATGCTGCCTTTCTTTCAATTGCGGCAATAGATGCCCTGCCCGTTCAATGGGTCCTGCAACCAGTTGTGGAAAAAAGGTAACAAACGCCGCAAATGTTATGAGGTTCTTTTCCGCCTTTTGACTTCCTCGATACACATCAATTGTATAACTCATGGTCTGAAAGGTGTAAAAGCTAATCCCCACAGGCAAAACCAAATTAAGTGTACCCATATCGACTTCTATACCAACAGTGTTCAGTAACGTTCCCAAAGAAGTCACAAAGAAGTTGAAATACTTGAAAAAACCTAACAAACCAAGGTTTGTTATCACACTGCACGTAAGTAGTAATTGCTCCTTCTTTTTGGTACTCGCAGCTTCTATAGAATGAGCAACAAAAAAATCAATACACGTACTTATAATGATTAAACTTAAAAAACGCCAATCCCACCAGCCATAAAACACATAGCTACCTGCCAACAACGCAAAACGAGACCACTTTCTAGGAAGCACATAATGCAAAAACAGCATTACAATAAGAAACCATACAAATACTAAGGAATTAAACAGCATTATAAGTGAATAAATTAACCTTTATGAACTAAAGAAAACATCATCGCATACGTATCCCGCACCATCATTTCACCGGTATACGTTCTAAAATCACATTTGGCCTGCTGCCCCATGGCAGTCATTAGATCATAGTGTTCAAGTCCCCACATAGCAGCATCAAGCATACTGCAAGCGTCATCAGCATAAAACAACACACCATTTTTCTTATGACGTATCACCTCCGCACTCCCCCCCGCATCGGAACAAAGAATGGGAACACCCGCCGCCATCGCTTCTGATAAAGCAAACGACTGTCCCTCTGATCGAGATGGCAACAAAAAGAAATCTGCATCCACCAATTCTTCTGCCACAGAAGACTGAAACCCTCTGTGAACAATATAATCCGTCACCCCATATTTCTCAATCAAATGGGTAACACCCGCATTTTCACCACCGCCCAGCCAAATAAAGCGACACATTGGATATTGTTTAATGATATGCGGAATCGCCTGCACCATCAAATCATGGCCTTTTGCTCTCCCGATGCGACCGACAGTAACAATATTTATTTTATCTTTCTCCATATCATAATTCTTTTTTTCAACAACCCGGTTCGACATGGCTGCATTCTGAATAACCTTTTCAACTTCGACCCCGAAAGCAAGTTGAATCATCTGGGCATCACGCTGCGAAACCGCCACCCATTGCTGCTGATGCCGCCGACACCAGCCATAAATAGTTCGTTTGCGCTTCGATAACGGCACCACCTCTCCCACCCATTGAAAAACAACGACCATCGGAATGCGCAAGATCGCCGCCGCAATCATAATGTGCAATCCAAAAACAGGATTGGGCAACGTAAGATGGATCACATCCGGCTTAATATGACGCATTACGCGCCTACTTCTAAAAATTTTACTTATCAGACATAGCAACGAACTTTTTTTTGCCTGCCCGGCTTCATTGGCCATCTTGCAAGGCGTATACGGAAGCCCCTGCGCGTCACAACGCTGAATAAAAGTCTTTGTCGTAGCTCTACCCTCAAAGCACACAACAGGATCAATGCCATACTGTTCCGCGTGCTCTGCCATTGTAATCATATAGCATTCCGCCCCGCCGAATCCCGGGGTCGGAGAGATAAACAGCACCTTTGTTTTTATAACGGCCATGTATAGATATTATGGTTTCACTAATATACAGAATACTGTCAAGGCCTCTAAATCATCCTTGGACATGCTGCGAAAACGCCCCTTTAGATACTGCTCAAAACCCTTTGGCATTGTTTTCCGAATAATTTCGTATTTCAGCACGTTGAATCCTGTCTTCTCAAAATAGGGCCGGATTTCCGAGGCACGCAAACGATTTGTTAGATTATCGCTCCAGTCATCATTTTCCGCCAGAAAAGACCAGCGATGATAGGATGAATTTCTCCAGTAGGCACGATGATCTGCCAAATCAATATGATGGTACGCTACCCCTCCCGGTCGCATCAACGCAAACAATCGATCAACCGCAACGCCAAAGTCCAAAAAATGTTCCAAGACAGCGCGTGAGGACATGATATCTATAGATTCTTTGGCGATAACTGGATCATGAATATCCGTAACAACATGTTTTAACGGCAAATCCCCAATTCCCGCCCTCAACTGACCATTTTGAAGAGCATTCAAATTGAATGATCTTGCTCTTTCTACAAATTCAGCACGGTTCATATTTGCTTCCCAGCACCACTTTTCAGGATAGGCGATGCAGTCTATCAATAAATCATAAAGCGCCTCTGCGGCTCGAATCTCATCCGCATCCTCAACATCTAACCCGACTGTTGATACCGCACCGTTTAAGTAAAATATGGTCGAAATCCCATACGGGTGGTACGTACCACACCCCAAATCACAGTACGACTTTCCTGCCACTCCTGTATTTTTTCGTTAAACCGTCATACCCCTCGCGTGCTACCTCATAAATGCGATCAGGTCCATGACGCCAGGCTGAACAATGGCGAAGTTCACGACGACACGCGCTGTACATACTATCCAACTCATACCAAGGCCTGCGCGCATAAACAGCATGATCGAGAATAGCATCCCTGTGCGCATATTCATCAAGAAGCTGCCGCGCCGAATAACTTTTTTTTAGTAATTCGAGATTAATTTTCAGCAATTTTCGTACCACCTTTTTCATCTGCACCAAGACCTCCTAACAAGCATAATTTTCATATTATATAAAAGCACTCTTAAAGAGGGACGCAACCTATGAGGCATCAATGCAAACGTGACCACCAAGACTATGAAACACGACTTCCGGCCTCGACCCCGTTTTTTTAAGCTTATAAATTCCGCTAAATAATCACCAAGCTCATCAAGCGCAGCATACTTATTCAAAGCTGCCATATCCAAACATCTTCCACATCGGTGCCATGCCCAAAGCAAGCAAGTGAATGAAGAAACTCCCAAACAGCCATCTGTTACAGCACCGACATACTGTAAATAATTCAGCAACCAACGCGCCAGCGGATCTTGTCGCATGCCACCCACTGATGCTTCTTTTCGACCCATCCTTACGTCTTCAATACATTTCATCAATTGCCTTACGGCATTGTCTCCGGATGCAATTAATGCGTTGTTCAGCAAAGTTTGCTCAATATTCACAACACGAGCATGATAGTCTGCATCATCAGCTAACCGACCCAGTTCACATTCCAACTCAACGGAAGTATGAGCAACGGGGATATTCCCATCCTCAAGCGGACTTTTGTAAGACATTAATACTGCATCGCGCAAATACACAACAGGAACTTTATACGCTATAGCCTCCAGACTTACTTTCGAAGGAACATTCATCAGTATAGCAATATCAGCTATGGACAAGACATCATGTTTTGGTTTTCCTTCTAAAATGACATTCGAAAAGTGCGAGAAACAGTCCTTGTAGAACTGATGATAATCACCACGCGGATGACAATGAATATGGAACTCCCATGCGGGATGCGCCTCGATTACTTTTGTTAATGCACACCAGCTCTCTCTTATTTTTTCAGGTTTCGCCCATGTCCACATCGCTTCGTTTTGCGTTGTTTGTGTCGTAAATATGCACACAGTGAAAGGGACTCCCTTTACTTTTTTTCTGTGATCATTTGCTTTCACAAGAGAGTCTCTTATATCCCTTCGCAGACTTCCGACAGCATAAATCTGGTTAGAATCTCGCCATTGCTGTTGCGCCCGTTTATCAATATTCCCCCACACAAAAACGCCGCTACGCGCCCCCTTACTTCTTCTGGTATTATGTTTGGTCGCAAGACACACATGATCAACCGCAATCGTCGTTATACTTAGTTTTTGAAAGCTTTCACTAAGGCATCGCATTCTGCCATATACATCGTATCCAGTGATGACAATCTCTGGATTCGTAGCGTTCGCAATAAACACACCTATATCACAGTATTGCGCTGCTTCATGTAACCACATAAGAAAGTAACCTGAGATCATCTCCGAAATTTCATTGCCGATGTAACATTGTTCATTGCTTAATAACGCGCCCAGTATTTCCGTATTTTTTTGTTCAAGAGTCCCAATATCTTGCAAAAAAACTGGTTTTTGACGGGGCAGTTCTTTTAAGCTTTGTAGATTTATATAGGGTATGGATTTGGAGGGCACCCGATCGGAAATAAGCAACCATTGTGAACTTGTCCCGTCATTTACGATTTTCTCTATAAACAGTTCAACTTCATCCTGAAACAAGCCTTCCCCAATTAAAACACCCTTCACGTTTGCATTTATAGGACAAGTAACATTCGGGTACTTGGCTTTTGGCCTACCCTGTGCAGGATTGGATTTTCCCTTGATGTTCCAAACTGTTGTAGCAAGCCCGCGACTTTCTGCCAGTTGATGTATCACACGTGAAAAATAACCAGAGCTGGCTTCTGGTGGATCCCAATAAAGCGGTTTATCAGGAGCCATAGGCAGTAAAACCTCAACCGATCGAAAATGATCAAGTACGCGATTTACAGCCAAACATAAATTCAGCGTTGCGTTAATAACAAAATACAAATCATTTCTACACCGTTCGATCAAATCAATATCATTATAAACAATGATTTCTTTGAGACTAACGGCCAATTCATCACAAATATACCATGCCTTCTCATCATGCTCTTCAACCTCATCATCACTCAGAAAATTCCATATATCGACACAATTGAGATTGCACATCTGCGCTTCATGCATAAGACGGAAATCTGGCGTAACCAAGGATAATCCGTCAGCATTATGAATAAAGTGCGAGCACTCCTTCCATACAGACAAATTGGCCACAAACATGAGCCGCTGTTGCATTAGCTATTTTTTCTCCGCAGCTTAGCTCGTATTGGAAGTTCTGACGGATACACTATTTTCTCACCATCACCCATCGCAGTTTCTATGGCTCGAACGTCACGAATCAACCGACGCAAACCCTGCGGCTCTAATGACGCAGCCTGATCGCTTCCCCACATCGAACGATCCAATGTTATATGTCTCTCGACAACACAAGCGCCTAAGTTTGCAGCGGCAATTGATGTTGCAATTCCAACCTCGTGCCCAGAGTATCCAACTGGAACATCATATCTCTTACTTAAGGTTTTAATTGCGGTCAAATTCATCTCTTCCAGCGCAACCGGATAGGTACTCGTTGTATGCAGTAAAACTAACTTTTCCTTATCTAGAACATCTACTGCCTTGTCAATTTCTTCTAAACTGCTCATCCCTGTAGACAAAAGAATCGGTTTACCCTTGTCGAGATGGCACCTTAACAGCTCGGAGTCTGTAAGACTTGCCGAAGCAATTTTATAAAAAGCAGGATCATATCGGCTTATAAAATCAACAGACTGTTCATCCCAACACGACGCTGTCCACAAAATGTTCTTTTCAGCGCAATACGCATCTATCGCATCATACTCTTTATCCCCGAATTCTAAGGCATATTTTAATTCTCCATTTGTTGTCCCAAATGGTGTTTCCCGAGGTTTAGCCAGCTCATCCTGCGTATAAACAACATCAACGGTACGTTTTTGGAATTTAACCGCTTCACATCCGGCACTCATCGCTACATCTATCAGCTTTTTGGCAATATCAACGCTACCGTTATGGTTAATCCCTATTTCTGCGATAAAAAAACACGGAAACCCCTTCCCCACTTCACGTTTTCCTAACTGTACCGTTTCATTCATATACTACTTTCCTCTCTTACTCATTTGTACCGAAGAAAAAAACACCTGGTTTTTCAGCTCCGTAATGTTTCGTTTGTTCTATACTGTCCAAAATCAATCCAGATGCACTAAAATAGGCCTCCCAGGTCGTTCTCAACAAATTCCATTGCATTTGACGTGGAACCTCTGCATTTGGGGACAAGTCCTCATACCAGCCTTCATCTGTACGGTCAGTTCGATATATGCCCAAGGTTGGCATCATGCATAAAAAAACACCCCCGACCCTTAATATTCTACCCAGTTCCTCAATGGCGCGCTGAGGAGTAGTAAAATGTTCATAAGCGCCATACGACACGACTACATCAAACTGCTCATCTTCAAAATGTGTATTGGAACCATCTTCACAGAAAACGCGTATATATTTGTGTTTATTACGGCATAAACGTACCGCTTCATTAGAAAAATCAACACCATAGAGGTCGAATTCATTAGGAATAACCTCCTCATTTATTCTGCTTAATAATCCACCCGATCCACATCCAATTTCAACTATTTGTGAATCGGAGGATATTCTCCCTTCGTTCAAATATGACTGCAAAGCTTGTATGAACACAGCCTTACCCGGCGCATCCTCCCAGGAGCCCCCCCCCTCCATCGTAAATACTGAGTTATAAAATCCTCTAAGATCTTTGCTACTACTCATTTCTCCCCCTTATATGCATAGAAGGTCATAAAATTTCCATAAAACGGAGGGGAAATACATGTATTATCAAACATTCGCAGCAGATTGGCCTTCGTAAAATGACGTGTCTCAAAAAATGGATAGTCCACCCTTTCGATATGAAAGCCGTAATCGCGTAGAAATCGATGCATTGAATCACTCGAAAACAAACTAATATGAGTATCATCACATAACATTCGGTAATTTTTGCCAAATAACCGAGCTGCACCACTATCGAAATCCGGCGTTCCCAATACCAGCTTGCCGTCCCCTTTCAATATTCGTCGCACTTCAACAACTAGATCTTCAGGTTTTTCAACATGCTCTATAACATGATGTAGGACAACAACATCAAAATACCCGTCCGGATAAGCGCCATCTTCTAGCTGGCCACAAAAAATCTTCCCCCAACGACCGGCCTGTTTCGCAGCAAAACGAGAAATTTCAACCCCATATTTTTCCCATTCATCAGAAAGCGCTGACAACAGGAATCCGAGTCCACACCCAACATCCATAATTCTACCAGACGGCTGACGTTGAATATATTCGATTTCCGCCTTTAGATCAGCAACATGTTGCTGACGTTCCTTCAGCCGATCACGAACACAACCATCCGGATCTCTAACGATATGCCAATAACTCTCCTCATAATCAACACGCTGTGAAGGAGTACGGCTTATATAGTACGCCTTCTCACTGGCATATAATTGACGCATATCCGGTGTCATTTGCTCTCCATAGCTACAATACAATCACAAATCTCACGTACGGCACCACAGCCTCCCGGAGCCTTAGTTACGTAATCAGCAATTTCAAGAATCTCGGGATAAGCGTCAGACACAGCGACAGAATTACCTACCCATTTCATACACGCCATATCGTTGCGGTCATTGCCAACATAGGTAACATGTGCAACATCAATATGTTCCTGATCAACAATGGATTGGAGTAAACTAAGTTTATCATCAATCCCCTGAGAACAGGCAATTCCAAGCTTCTCACAGCGAGCGCGAACAACTGGATTCTTTTCGGTTGATAAAACCATAACGCGTATGCCTTTTTTTAATATCTCAGCAATCCCCAACCCATCAGCCCGGCTACATTTTACCGCCTCTTCACCACTCTGTGTCAAATAGACTGAATTATCAGTCATGACACCATCAAAATCCAGCACCAATAATTCAGTCTTCAAGAAATCCTTCGCATTCAATGAACTTGGTTTCCCCCGTTTGGCCATCAAACGCTCCATCAAGTTGATATCTTCTAAATCATCAATCTGAAACGAGCGAAGCAACGGCATTTCATACATCCCTATTCGTCCAAACAAACGATTTTTTTTCTGAATAAACCCCTCTGTTTCAAAAATATAAATACTGCCATTTTCAACAAATTCATCGGCAACCATCTGTCTCATGGGACGATCATACGGATCGTAACTCACTGCACTAAAAGACTCATCGTTCTCCCGACGCCAGCGTCCTGAAAAATGTTGGCTGTAGCCCGAAAAAACACTATCGTAGTTTCCTTCATCCATATAGACATAGGCGTTATCAATGTCATGGACATCTCGATAGGGGGACGTCGCCTGTAAAAAAACAACTCTATCCGGTATATACGATTCGTTTTCTTTCAAGAAGTCCAGAACATGCAACAATGCACTTTCTGAAGAAGCGTCATCACCGCTTATTGATTTTGGCCTAGTAACCACTTCACTGCCACAGGAAAGCGCAACCGACGCGATTTGGTCATCATCGGTAGAAACAATCACCCTGTTCACACATTTTGCTGCCAAAGCAGCTTCAATACTCCACGCTAATAACGACCTTCCAGCCACAGGCCGAATATTCTTCCCCGGGATCCCTTTTGAACCTCCTCGCGCAGGTATAATAGCCAAAACATCACTCATTGTTCTTTCTCCATTATCAAGACCTATAAAAATATATGCTCTTTCAACGAATACTCTACTAGCGTCACTCGCCGCTTACCAAAGCTTCTTAACATCCACAAAACAACCTGACACTCCATTAACTTCTTTCGGTTCCCACAACCAGATGCCATTTTGATCCGAATCGAACATATCAAAGACAACAAATAACTTTCCTGGAGCAACTTCTGCAATATCGACGTAACCACTGGTCCTTACATCAGCCTTTGTTAAGGCCAACTCATTACCCCAAGTAGATCCATTATCCGTACTAAATATCAAATTATTTCCCGGACGTCCAAAACCCAACACAAGCACCCCGTTGCTCATACGTAGAAGCCTGGGATATACACCGGTCTGCATCATGCGCGTATGAACCCAGGTTTCGCCTCCATCGGTACTACGGGACAATAACATCGACTCTGTTGGTCGCTTATGAGGGAGCGTGTATTTATTCATATCAAGCGGATAACCTGTCCGCGATATACAAAGTAATGTACCATCAGGCAAACATTCAATAGTTGATTCACCGGGACCTTCAGACCCCCACGGGGCCGTTGATCCGCCTGCAATCACCCCCCTCTTATGCCAATATTTTCCATTATCTTTTGACTCCAGAAGATAGGTACGATTTCGCTTGTTGGTGTTCACTGAATATCTTTCAGCATAAGAACTGTCTATCAAATTGCCATTCGGCATCCTCGCCAAACGATGCCAAGGCCTTCCGGCCCCCCATTTTTCCTCCTCGTATAGAACATTCCAGGGACCATCAATTATTTTCGCATTTTCATCCACCCGTATGGCTGTTTTTCCTCGCCCCAAAATCACGCCATTTGTCGTTGAAACATCATATCCCCAATAATGACCATGCCATAACACATTCGTATCTAAGCCTCCTCCCCTAAACACCCACGTTTTTCCACCATCAGTAGACACGGCAGGTGGCATACCTCTTAATTTTCTGCCAGCAGGATCAAACCAACGATGAACTTTATCACCTCCAACATAATACTGAAGAATCAACAGGCTATCAGATAGTTGAATCAATCGCGGATGAGACATAACTCCCCATCCATATGACTCTTCACTTTCGGCTATCAAAAAAGAACGCCCGCGCTTTACGCGCAACTGTATGTCCGTTGGTACCGACAAAAGCATACATCCCATAGAGCTAAACAATAGCAATATAATTGCACCATTGGAGGTGTAACTTGTGATCAAGTTATGCTTGAGATTCCGCATATTCTAAGCCTTTTCCATCAATTTCATAAGCTGTTGCCAGCCGTCCCTAAAAAAAGCGTCATGTCCACGCGTTACCGCAATATCTCGAAAATATCCCTCGGGATAACTCTCATACGAATTAAGAAATTCCTTTACCTTTCTAACCATATCATCTTGATCCCTACATACAAACGCTGGTGGAACAAATTCAGCCGTCCCTGTAGCTTCAAAACAAAATACCGGCAAATCACAGGCAAGAGCCTCCAGGGCAACAATTGGACAAGGATCTTCACGGCTAGTTAGAAGAAATATATCCTCATCTTTCAGCTTACTTTGTAACGGATTTACCCATCCGGTAAACAGAATACCAGACTCTCCAGTCGCAACCCCAAGCGTTGACTTTTCCAGCCGCTTCAAAGACGCTTCAGAACCACCAAACCATGTATACTTTAACTTCTGATTACCCCAAGATGAAAAACGTCCAGCCATTTCAATAAAAATATCAACCCCTTTTCGATGCGTGGGAACACCCGCCATACACAATTTAATACTACCCTCACTAATGGTCCGCTTCTTGCCAGAATATGCTCCAACAAGTAACGTTTCGCCACATACGACACAACGCTCGGGCTCAATACCAAAAACATAAAGAGCCAGATGCTTTATCTGCATGCTCACCGTCATGTGATAGGTCCTCGAATTAGTTAGAAGGTAACGAACCACACGATAACGAAACGCGCTCCATAATCGTGACCCAAAATTACGCCCCTCAAGGCCAGTAAAAAGCCGCAGAACGGTAGCTCCATCATGCCAAAAAACAACTTGTCGAGTTTTATACTTCAAACACGTCATAAACAGCATTTTCAAGGTGGTCATTCGCCGTAGTACATTTATTCCATTATACAGTATAATGCCATCTGGATGACGTCCAGCCCAAGCACACGCCAAGCGAAAGGATCCTTTTTCTCTTACATTGATATAACATAGCTGGTCATTTCCTGTTTGCGAAAAACGCTGTCCCGCCGATAACCCCGCCAGCAGGGACACCATTAAAGGCCCAGCCTTTTCTTCGGCATGGTGACACAACACTAATAAAGGCCGTGCTTTATTATTCATACAATTTTGTTCTACCAGCATAATCGCTAATGCTCCTCTTAAAAAACTGCGTAAGTGTCATTTTTGCATACCACAGACGATCAGTTCTCGACAATGTGTTTGCACTTCTGTCAAAAACATAGCGAAATAAGCACGTGATCAATCGAGGAAATTGACAAATAGACGGAACTGAGAGTATGTAATGAAATATGCGAATATATACAACTTCATTGCGTTTTTGAAATGCGTTGATGTATTTGTTCCTAAAATGCCTGTTGATTAATCGATTCATATACAACCAGTTCTCATGCCACCTCGTCGCCGCTTCGCGCGTCTTATTTTGAGTTAATCCTCCGTCATGGGTCCGATACACTGACATCACCTCATCGATGTAATGTACCGGCCCTTTGGATGCCAGCATAAGGGACAAGGCAATATCTCCACTCCTGCATTTTGAAAACCAATTGGGCGTCTCCAACATATCTCGTCGAAACACAAAACTTGATGTATGAAAGGAATGAAAATCAACGATCATATCATCCATATTTAGTTCCGTCTTTGTTTGGGACGAACGAGCCGGTCGAAAA
>RZYD01000020.1 GCA_009930445.1 Bacteroidia bacterium
TTGAACTCCCGATCAAATGTTTTTCTCTTGTTTTTCATCTTAGCAATTTACTACTTTTTGTAGCTTAACTTGCTGTCCACCTAATTGGGGGATATCCAGAAGTTATAATCTCATTGAGTATTCTACCCTAGATAACACTAACTCATTCATAGTCTTAATCCTTGTTTTTGTGGAAGTTATAATCTCATTTCTGAAATTAAAAATATTGAGCTTGAAGAATTGACAAGTCTTAATCCTTGTTTTTGTGGAAGTTATAATCTCATAGAACTCAGAGTTAATTGAACTAACTTCCAAACTAAGGTCTTAATCCTTGTTTTTGTGGAAGTTATAATCTCATCCTAAATTTGAAATCTCTGAGGAGAAACTAGCTGCGTCTTAATCCTTGTTTTTGTGGAAGTTATAATCTCATACCACATTCTGAAATTGAAAACATTGAACTTGAAGAGTCTTAATCCTTGTTTTTGTGGAAGTTATAATCTCATTTTATTTATTGGTAAGTGCCACGAAGGCACAGTCCTAAGTGTCTTAATCCTTGTTTTTGTGGAAGTTATAATCTCATCTAACTTGGGGCAGAGGAACGGCCTACGAAGGATTTGTCTTAATCCTTGTTTTTGTGGAAGTTATAATCTCATGCGCACTTCTTAAAGTGACAGTTGTGCAGCGAATAGTGTCTTAATCCTTGTTTTTGTGGAAGTTATAATCTCATCAGATAATGAATCTATGTAGAATAGTACGTGGTCTGTCTTAATCCTTGTTTTTGTGGAAGTTATAATCTCATAATTATTTCATTGGTAATCTTACCTTCGACAGTAAGTCTTAATCCTTGTTTTTGTGGAAGTTATAATCTCATATGAAGTAAAGTTATCTTTTGAAATAATCTACGATAAGTCTTAATCCTTGTTTTTGTGGAAGTTATAATCTCATACATCACAATGATATTTATGATTGGGAAAAGGTCAGTCTTAATCCTTGTTTTTGTGGAAGTTATAATCTCATATACGCAGGATTTTTACTAGAGTTAGGTATAAATGACCTGTCTTAATCCTTGTTTTTGTGGAAGTTATAATCTCATCCAAACTATCTGCATTAGTTACAGCATCCGCTGCTTCTGTCTTAATCCTTGTTTTTGTGGAAGTTATAATCTCATGCACAATTCGTCTATATTATGAGGTGTCACCAGGTCTTAATCCTTGTTTTTGTGGAAGTTATAATCTCATAAAAATAAACAAGATGAATTACGAAGAAAAAGCATTGTCTTAATCCTTGTTTTTGTGGAAGTTATAATCTCATCTATTCGCAATTGCAACTTACAGCAAATGCTACTGCATGTCTTAATCCTTGTTTTTGTGGAAGTTATAATCTCATTTGAAACTCCTGATTATCCAGCAGGCACAGTTCGTCTATAGTCTTAATCCTTGTTTTTGTGGAAGTTATAATCTCATTCCGCAGTTGGGTCTTAGCTAGTTCCCCAAGTTAGACAGTCTTAATCCTTGTTTTTGTGGAAGTTATAATCTCATTAGGTAGAAGTACCTATCTCTATTACGGAGGATATCGGGGTCTTAATCCTTGTTTTTGTGGAAGTTATAATCTCATTACCAATTCAAAGTTGCGTACAACCAAAAACGGCAAGTCTTAATCCTTGTTTTTGTGGAAGTTATAATCTCATTTATTTCATTGGTAATCTTACCTTCGACAGTAACGATGTCTTAATCCTTGTTTTTGTGGAAGTTATAATCTCATTTGTATGGATCTCTATCATCAAAAATAATAAAAGCAGTCTTAATCCTTGTTTTTGTGGAAGTTATAATCTCATACTACCCTTTGGCCCACTACACGTAATAGCATTAGGTGTCTTAATCCTTGTTTTTGTGGAAGTTATAATCTCATTATATATAATGTTATGGCAAACGATACAGTCGCCAAGGTGTCTTAATCCTTGTTTTTGTGGAAGTTATAATCTCATTGTACTTATCAATCAGGCAACATTGATCACAAAGAAGGGTCTTAATCCTTGTTTTTGTGGAAGTTATAATCTCATCCATAACCGCTTTTGGGGCAATGGTGAAACATGGGGATGTCTTAATCCTTGTTTTTGTGGAAGTTATAATCTCATTCTAAGGATATGGTTTTCATAATTCCACGTTCTGAAAGTCTTAATCCTTGTTTTTGTGGAAGTTATAATCTCATTCCAAACTAAGCTCTGCCAAGACAGCAGATGCTAAGGGTCTTAATCCTTGTTTTTGTGGAAGTTATAATCTCATGTTCCTCGCAGGAATTCGTAGAACTCTGTATGGTGGAAAGTCTTAATCCTTGTTTTTGTGGAAGTTATAATCTCATATATCCTAGAGGTCATTAATCACTTCAACTTGTTAGTCTTAATCCTTGTTTTTGTGGAAGTTATAATCTCATACGTTGCCGAAAGGCAACAAATGTGTATTCATGGCCATGTCTTAATCCTTGTTTTTGTGGAAGTTATAATCTCATCGTTAGGATCAATATCCTTCACAAAGCCAGGAAAAACTGTCTTAATCCTTGTTTTTGTGGAAGTTATAATCTCATTTCCGAGTTTAGAATTTCTAAGGATATGGTTTTCATAGTCTTAATCCTTGTTTTTGTGGAAGTTATAATCTCATAAGGCACAGTCCTAAGTTATCAGGGATCAGTAGTTGAGTCTTAATCCTTGTTTTTGTGGAAGTTATAATCTCATGAATTAAATTCCAAACTAAGCTCTGCCAAGACAGGTCTTAATCCTTGTTTTTGTGGAAGTTATAATCTCATTAATCAGTTTATCTTTCTATATTCAAATGTTAATTATGTCTTAATCCTTGTTTTTGTGGAAGTTATAATCTCATACACAATTGGTTATTCTTAACCAATCATGGTATTTACGTGTCTTAATCCTTGTTTTTGTGGAAGTTATAATCTCATTTTGTAAAAAGATATGTTATTGGAAATGAGTATTCTACCGTCTTAATCCTTGTTTTTGTGGAAGTTATAATCTCATCGCACCGTTATCCCTAAATTTGAAATATCTGAGCAGTCTTAATCCTTGTTTTTGTGGAAGTTATAATCTCATTGGAATACAAAAATCGGAACCCTGAACAATGGTAAGTCTTAATCCTTGTTTTTGTGGAAGTTATAATCTCATTTAATAAAATAGCTGAATAGCACGCGGTCAGCGTTAAGTCTTAATCCTTGTTTTTGTGGAAGTTATAATCTCATTTATATAGTAGAAGAAGTAACCTATAGAGTAGATGAGTCTTAATCCTTGTTTTTGTGGAAGTTATAATCTCATGGGCAAGTGCATGAGCCTTACGAGAGATAAGATTGCAGTCTTAATCCTTGTTTTTGTGGAAGTTATAATCTCATCTCCGATGATGCAGCACCTTCCGAAAACCAATTAAGGGTCTTAATCCTTGTTTTTGTGGAAGTTATAATCTCATAGCCGTTTTGTCAATGAGCTGATATTTAGTTTGTTATGGGTATATTTGCCCGTGTTTATTGACATATTGCCGCATTTTCCGCTGTTTATACGCCACTACAAAATTAATCTTTCCTCTCCTGATTTCCTATACCCCTGTCGTAATTTTTATGATTCGCCATATGGTTCGCTGCTGCTTCGGATTGTAAACCCTTACCCGTAACCCTGCCGCTTTCTGTCCTGCGATTAGTCTGTACTTCTCCCCAATTTCCCCTGCCACAAATATTTTCCCTATCCTATACCCATTCACAACAAGGGCTACCTGCCCTTTAAAGGTTTGGTATACTGCTGCTGCCGGCCATGCTTCCGTGGGCTCCACTTTGATTCCTTTTATCTTGCTGCGTGCCCTTAATTCCCCCATATACCTTATTTTTATCCGCTCGCCGGCACCCCTCACTTCCAACTCTTTGGTTTTTACTACTTTCCCATAGGTCTCTTGTTCCGAGACCCAATACAGATTCTTCGCATCAACTGCCGTAATGATTCCAATTAGTTCCTGCATACCGCCTATTAATTCTTCGGCGTTCTGACCCCAGCTTTCGTAAAACCCAGCGTTGAGTGCTGACTTTTTACTCTGTTGGTACCAGGTTGAAGCGGTCATTGCAACCAGATCGTCAGGTAATGCCCATCCGTTGCGGTTTCTTTCTGTAATGATTGCATCCAGTTCACTGGCGGCTTGCTCTTTTTGTTGTCGGGCTAATAACTGAGGGATTAGTTTCCGCCTTACCCCAATAACAAACTCAGGTTTTGCTTTGCACAGCAGGGCTCTGCATCGGAAAATTAAACATTGGTCGGATGCCGGGTGGAAGAGTTCTGCTGCAGTATCCCAGGCCCAGAAGTCGTGCAAATGACGGGTTAAAAAGGGTTTGTAACAGGTAAGCCAGGTTTCAGGCTCTTCTTGCTCACGATGTAACCGGGCCAGATAATAGCGCGAAAACGGAAAGTTTTCTTCGTCGCTCAGACATCGTATTAAGAGCGTATTGATTTTTTCCCGTAGTTCCTTATAGCCGGGTTCCTGCTGTTTTTCTATTCCTTCCTCCAGTTCATTTACCAGCGGCTTTTGCAGTGCAGCTGCCAGCGGCCGCAGGGTATATTTTTCGGTGATTATCGGTATATAATCTGCATCGCGCAAATTATCGATATCCCATGCAAGAACAAAGGGAATAATGGGTTTCGTTTGAATCCGTGTAACGGCGTATAATAATGCACTGTAGGCGGATGATGGTTTTATGGGGGCTGTTTTTTTTAGAAAGGTTTCCATCTGTTCTATCAGTACTCTGGCCGTGGTTTGATTGCCAATTTTTTTTAAGGCGGCAGCAAAGGTCCAGAACCAACATTGCAGTTGAAAATCGTCTGGTTTATAGTTTAAACCAATTATTTTTTCCATAATTTTTTCCAGCACACCTGTAAGCTTTTTTTCGGATTCTCTTTTGAAGAGTAAGGTGAGTACATGAAACATTTCATACAGGCTCTGCTTATCCTGTGGATTTGCCTTTAAGGCCTCTTCGGCAGCCCGATAGGCTTGATTGAGGTTGTTTTGTTGTATCCATTCTTTGCAACGGGTCATATTATCAGGGTATTAGGCGGGTTAATCATGAGTTCGAAGTCGATGTTTTGCCCGATTACCTTTAAGCCGTTCAAGTGGTCTTCACTTATTGGCAGGATCAGGATTGAGTCGTCATTTTCATAAATTTCACTCACCTCTTTCAGGGTCGTATAAATTTTTTGATAATTCTCTTTTTTCAGGCAGGCCACGAAAACAGATTTTTGAACCCGCATACATCCTTTACGTATCAGGTATTTCGAAATGTAATTTCTGACGCGGTTGCTCTCTATATCATACATGATGAAGCAATACATTTCGTCGATTTTTATTTGTTTAATATTTTGGAGGAAGTGCAAGACCGCTTTCAGATGGTTTTTTGCATCGCAAGGAAAGAGGTTGGCTCCCGGAATCAGTTGTTTACCAGCCAGCCCGGCTTTCTTCATGGTTTTTATCCGGTCAAAAAGATTTTTTTCTTCTGATTTCATTTTTTTTATGCCAATAAGTCCAACAGATTTTGTAGATCTTCATCCGCGGGTGTCGGGTCAAAATTCATTTGCGCGATGGCATTATGGACAAGAAGAAAAGCCACTTCGGCCAGTGGAGGGTAATGACCCCGTTTGGGTGATTTTACTACTTTAAAGCCGTTTTTTCCGTAGAAAAGATTGATTTCTGCAACGTGATGCTTAAATTCGAATGTGATTTTTTTTCCATAACTGATATCGCCAACATTTTTAATACTTAATCCGGTTTCTTCGGCCTTTTGGGTAATCGGTCCGATGGTTTCATGTAATATTTCCGGAACATAATAGGATATGGTGGATTTAATCCGTGCATCGGGGTTCAATTTTTTTCTGATTTTTTCTAAATCATCAGAAGACACCGGGTCGGGAGGTGGTGCTTTTTTTACCTTTTGAGCCAGAATCTGCAGGGTTTCTTTGTATAATTCTTTTTCCGCCAGATTTTCAATCTGGTGATGCAATTGGAGTAATTGGTTTGCTGCCAGCGAGGAGAAGAAATGCCCCAGTGTATCTTTATCGCATGTAAGTAAGGGCATCGGATCGTCAGCGATTTTTTCGAACGACCATCGGGGGTCACCTGCCCGACTATCTGTACAGGAAGTCGCGAGTAGTAAGTTTTCGGGCAGTGGATCTACCTGTATGGGCTCAGCTTTTGGATTGCAATAGACTTTAGGATCGTGGCAGATAAAACAAATACGTGTAGCATCAAAGGTACGCATATCCATCCATTTTTCTGCACTATGCCGCATTGCAAAATCCACTGCAACACGTTGGTAAAGACTGGTGTAATGACGGATATTGAAAATTTTTTCCCCCAAGCGTACTACAGCTTTTATTCCGTCTTTCCCCGGTGAGGTAAACATCAATACCACGTGAGGGTCGCTGGTGATTTGTTTGCGCAAGGCATTGAATTGCATTTCATCCTCAAAGCAATGATCCAGGTCAAATACCATGTATGAAGCAAATAGGAACAGGGATGAGTTGCGTATCCCTGTTTTAAACGTTGATCCACAGATAAATGGGAGTTTGATTTTTTGGGTTTGATAGGCTTTTTTATCAATGGGACGAATTAATCGTAAACGGTTCGTAGTATTTTTTAACGCTTCGTCGCTGTTGATTTTTTTTACCACCTCCTCTAACGGGATGGTTTGCAGGGGTTCACTGCAGCTTTTTGTAATGTCGGTTCCAAAAGAGATCATAAGTCAAAGGAATTAGGTTGAATGGATGGAAATTCTTTTAAGTTCGTGGCAAAATTTTGTGCATATAAAAGAATCTGGATTTCACGGCTGCGCATAATTCCCTGATAGGGGCCAACTTCATCGAGGTAATCTCTCATACTTTGAATGAGAATATGTTTTCCTTCGTTGGCTACTAAAACCTCTCCGTTATCGTATTCAAAATAATCGGGATGCATGGCATACTGAAAACAAAGGTGGCATACCACATAATCGGCCCACACCCGGTAGCGTTCAATAAAATCGTAAACCAAAACGGGCCGGTTGTAGTTATCACGGTGTAATACCCCCAAATAGGGGTCGATGCCGGCTTCTATTAGTTTTCCTTCAACAACAGAATAAAGCATCCCGTAGGCATAATTCAGCATGGCATTAAAAATGTCTCTGGCCGGATGTTGTGACCTTAACTTGAATTTATAGGGTTCGGGTAGGAACGTATTGATACATTGCCAATATACAAGTGAGGCTTTTCCTTCATATCCTCTCAGTTTCCCTTCCAGTCCGGCCAATGTTTCTCCAGACACATTTTTTATTTTTTGATTTAATTTTTTAATTTCGTGCAGGGTGCGGTCAATAAGGAGGGTTTTATCGTGTGTTATAGCTGCGATTGACATCAACAGTGCAGCTTGATTTTCCAGTTTTTGCGAAAGAATGTTTTTTATCCAGCGTAAAGCCCAAACACTTTTACAGAAAAGTACCTGGTTTTTGCGGATTGTGCTGATCGAGCCAAACCGGTTGCTCCAGATTCGTCCGATCGGATTTCCACGGCGGTCGGTGAGCATAACTTCAATTCCGTTGTTTATGGCTAATTCCAATGCATCAATGGTTACCGATATTCCGGTATGAAGGCTAATTGCATCGGTTTTTTCCACAGGAATTATCCGGGTTCCGTCTTTATGCAATACATAAAATGAACCTTCTTTGACTTTGAGTGCTGCGCCATATTTAGTAACTGCCAGTAGCATCTTCTTCGTTGTCGGTGTGGAAAAATGAATAGATTGATTTGCCGGCCAGTGCACTGGCCGTGTAGGCATACGCCCTGGAATGGCTGAGTATTTCAGGGTCAATAATCACATGATCCCATCTTCCACCCTGTGCTCTGTGTAGTGTAATGGCATATCCATAACGCACATACAGTGCTGAGAGGTACGGATCATCGGCAAAATCTCCTGTTTCTTTTAACCGGTCATTTTGTGCCCTGCGGTTGTGAAATAAGTTCCGTAGGGTTCCTTCATCCAAAAAGGGTTTTGAAGCGGTTAGAAAACTGAGGCATAGCATCACTCTACGGCGATGAATTTTTCCTTTCAAACATTGATATTCTATTTCGATTTGCTGAAATTGAAGGTTTTCTACTTGTTCAACCGGGCCGATGCATGATAGAACATGTAAAAATTGCCCTGAATAAAAGAGATTCGGTTTTCTTTGCCCCCGTTGAACAATCAGACGATCTCCGGTGCATACGGGTCCGGTACTGGCTGGGAAAAGATGGCGACGCAATAATTTATTCCAGGTATCTACGGTTTCATTTCTCCAGGCTACTGTTATAATTTTGTGGGTATCCGAACGGCGGAATAAGGCTTTATATCGTCTGGCTGCATTTACAGGATCGGATAAATCGATAAAATGGGATGATGCAGGAACGGTAGAGTCAAATTCTCTTAGAAATTGATTCTGTTGTGTATTGGCAAATCCGTGTTCAGCGGCGAACCATTCTGCCTGTCGCTTTAATTCAACATGACCGCTCACCAGAATTTTATGTTTTCTCAACAAATACCATGAATCCAACGCTACAGGAATATGGTATTGAGGTTGTGGAATTTTTGATTTATCCCCTAACAGCAGGAGGATACTTTTTTGTGGTAAGGTATTATAAAATCGGATCAAATCTTCCAGCATGGAGTGTTCTGATACTATTCCGGCAAAATTTTGGGGGTATACGGAAAGCAAATTTGCTTCATCGATGATGATTAACCCGGGACTGGTGAGGTATGCTTCTTTGGGGATCAGTTTTACTTGCGATGGGAAGCCGGTATCGTCGCATTCCTGTCTGCCCTCATAGAGTATATCCTGCAATACATCAACCGGCAACCCTGTAATGCTGGCAGTATGCTGCGATGCGATAAATCCGGGTGCCGTGAGAATTACCTCACCTCCTGTTTTTTTGTAGAGTTTAGCAATGGGTTTTATGAGCGATGTTTTTCCTGTGCGCGAAAGTCCATGCACGATGATAAATCCACGAAAATCCCTTTCTGTGATGTGTCGATAGATTACATCAATAACATTTTGTTGCTCTGCGGATAATGAGAATCCGGTTTCAAGCGACAGGGAAAAACTATATTTTTCATTTTTTTTCATGCGTGAATCCTATCCTTTTGCCGATTTTGATTATTCTATGCCTGATGCGTATGCAAACAGGTTTGTTTCATGTTTTTTATTATTTTTGAAGGTTTAATCGTAGGGCTAACCTTAGGGAATCTTTAAAATAATGGTGCAAGGTATTATAGCCGATTGAAGCCTATCTGCAAACCAAAAAAAAAAATTACTTATGCCGAAGAATTTTCATGCACAGGTACGATACAACGCAATTAACGAATGCCTGAAAAATAAATGGCATCAACCCTCATCTTCTTCAAATTTAGCCTTCTGTGGCTATTGGACACTGTCGGAGTTGAAGGAGTGCATCGATTCTCGCCTGCAAGAGATTAAAGGACACTCCGATATTTCTGAACGCACGATACAGAATGATATTAAAGAGATGCGGTATGGGAGTTTAGGATATGCTGCTCCAATTGAAAACAGACCAGGTATCGGTTATTGTTACAGTGATCCCGATTTTTCGATAACGGATAACCCACTCACTGACCGCGATATTGAGTTTTTAAAAGAGGCATTATTGATCCTGCGGCAGTTTAAAGGCTTTCGGTATTTTGATGATTTGGAAGTTCTGACCGGAAAACTGGAACAAAAAATTATCCGGATGGAATTGCCTGCCATCGTTTTCGATGCCAATCCGAATACGAAAGGCCTTGAGCATATCGAAAAGATACGCAATAGCATGAAGCAAAAAATTCCCTTGTATTTATCCTATCTGACATATAACCTTATTTCTGTTGAAACAATTTTTCATCCATATTTATTAAAGGAGTACAATAACCGTTGGTTTGTATATGGCTTTAGCGCGTATTATTCGAGTGAAGGGGTTTATGCACTCGACCGGATAGAAAAACTAACCCTTTATGCGGGTGTCCCTTTTATTATAGGGGATCTTCAAAAAGTCAGCACCTATTTTAAGCATATCTTGGGGGTGACCAATAAGGAAGAAACTCCCATAGAAAAAATTGTAATTAAGGTGATCAAACCCCGAAGTAACTATATCGCTTCAAAGCCGATTCATGAAACGCAACGTGTCGTAAAAGAAAATAAGGATTATAAATGGTTTAGCTTTCGTTTGCGAATTAATAATGAATTGATTTCCACACTGTTATCCTTTGGTGATGACCTAAAGGTATGCGAACCGGAAAATTTGGTAAATGAAATGGGGTTGATTACTAAAAAAATGGACAGGCTTTATTCCAATCATGAAGAACTGAGCGAATAGGTAGGGTACCACCATTGTTTGATGGGGCTAAAAAAATCTTTTTATTTATTTTTTATTGCAGATTGGCTGCATTCGGGTTATACATCTTTGCATCCGAACTTAAAAATGTATGCCCTATGAGTTTTGAAGATGACATGATTGAAAATGGCTTTTCTGATGCCATGGATTATGAAGAATACATGGTGAATAAGGCTTTGGCCCGGCAAATGGAAATGATAGACGAAGACAGAATGTTTGCGATACCATATAATTCGCAAGACGACGATTAGAACTCCGGGTTTAGACCCAAACTTTTCTCACCTAAAATTGAAGGGATGGTACATTCCAAAGTCGTACTTTTACCGCAGGAGAAGCAGCCCTCAACCCAAGCGTTTAACCTCCATTCAAATTCCAGGTAAGGTTATGGCTGTATCATCTCTTCATTATTTCAATTTAGGGGTTTAGAAACTGATTGAGATTTTTGCATTCTAACCAGGAAGAATCAGTGTCAGAAGGTCTTTTTAGTGTTTTTTCAAACTTTTCATTTTCTTGTTTTATCCAAAACGTACCCGGACATTCCAAACTGTCGTTGACCACAAAAAAAGGCAATCTTTTTTCATGAAGCGAAAAGGATAATTTTAGCACGGGTTTAATCCAGGGTTCCTTAATGTCGTCATAGCATAAAGGTAAAACTGCATAAAACTTGCGGTAATAGCCCGATCCTTTTTCCATATTTAATAGTCGGGCGTCAATGTCTTTTTTTGAAAAATCAAAGGTTTTTGCATCCAAAGCCACTACGGTGCCTTTTTTTGTTACACACAAAAAATCATATTCGGCCGAATTGATAGTATTTTCCATGGTGGTTAAATTGCTATAAGCATAAATATAAGGATGTTTCTCTGAATTTAATAGCTTCAGTACGCGTTGGTTAACAATTCCTTCGAAGTAAAAAGATGCCTTTTTATATTTATTTCCCGATAATTCAAGCATAGTTTGTTCGTTAACCGGATAAGTTTTTCCTCTGAATTGAAATGATTTATCCATGGGATTGGCTTTCGCAAGATTTTGATCTTCTTTGTATTCTTCCTTGTAATATGAAATGAAATCATTTTTGTTCAATACCCTGTTCAGTAAATTTTCTTTTAAAGCGGGATTATCGAATAGTTTATTCCACTTTCCCCTGGTTTTATTTACTTCTATTGATAAATCATGCAATACAACATCCAGATAGGAACCCATAATTTTCTTACGTTCATGGTTTGAATGTTGATGAAACATTTTCGGTGTTTCCAAGGTGTATTTTTTATAATTTTCTATGGGTAATAAAAAGAAAAATTTTCGAAAGGCCTGATCATTCATGTGATCCGGAATAACATTTACAGGTATTGGTTTATAGCCGTTGAATACAGGAGTGCCTCCATTTTTTATTTCATATCCAAATACCTTGAAGATTTCTTTTGCCGTAAGATTTACAGCGATTTTTAATAGTTCACGTTTCAACCCATTCTCCTCAAACGTATATTTTTCAAGAATTCCGGTATTATCCTGATTGGCATAGCATATAAAATCGGAGAAACCCTGCATGGCGCGTTCTTTAAAAATTTCCCAAACGGCTATTTGCTGTGGCTTTTGGCCTCCACCCAGGTTCCACATCACTGGCTTTTTTTCGTGTTCAATTTTTCTTTTAACCATTTCTTGTATGGCCGTGATATTACTGTCGTCGGTTGAAATGTCGAGTGTATCAACGGGAATGTTTCTCTTTTCCAGCACCGCTTGGATGCCTCTGGTCCAATTCTTTTTTTTGGCGGTATTTGTTTCAATAATCAGCACCCTGTCAATCATCAAGTCTTTTTGTACCGCCGGGATGCAGTTCGTGATATTTTGGGCGGTGGAAACTCCTATCATCAACATTATGTTTTTTTTTGTGAATAATAACGTAAAATATTCAAAATTTTTCTCAACAATTCGTTTCCTTTGTTTTGATCGAACTATTATGGGCAACTACAGTGCCTGACTCTTCCCTATATGTATTGTCTCAAATATAGGGAAAATCTGATCTCCGGTTTACCTCTTTTTTTACACACGGGCGTGCTGAATTTTCAGGATATTTATAGGTTACCGCCTTCTTGTTTTTTCCCTTTAAAACAATAGCGACAGGCCACCCATAACATGTGTTCCGGCCTGCGGGAAAAATCCATCCATCCGGTATTCTTTTCCTGCGTAATAATAGCGGTAAATCCATGCGTTGGTTTCATATTGCGCATTTAAGATGTTACTGATGGTCAGGTTCAACCGAACTTCCCGGAAGAAATTTTTTACCGGCAGGTCGTAGTTGATCTTTACATCCGTAACACAATACGGATCCAGCACGTAGCGTTCGTCGGTGGAGTTGTCGAGGTACTGTTTTCCAACATATTTTGTGGTCAGATGAACTTCCATTTCGTCGAAAAAGCTAAAAATGAAGGTGTTATTTCCAGTTATTGCCGGCGAAAAAGAGATTTCTGAGTTTTCATAATAGGTTGTTACCTGATAGGGTTCGTTTTCGGGGTCATCCCAATAGCTCCAGTTATCGACATAGTGTGTGTACTGTTGAATTTTATTGCGACTGAGCGTGAGATTGGCGCTCCATGAAAGGAATTCGGTAAGTTTGGCATTCCCAATGAGCTCAATGCCAATGCGGTAGCTTTTTGGGACATTCACCATCACTGGATCGCCAGTGTTATTGATTTCGCCGGTGAGTACCAGCTGGTCGCGGTATTTCATCGAATAGAAGTTTGCTCCAAGGCTGCCGTGGCGGCCTGTAAATTCGTATCCGGCCTCCATATTTTGTAGGTGTTCCGGCCGGGGAATGGTGCCTGCGTCGGCATCGGTAAAATTATCCCGCGAGGGCTCTCTGTTGGCGATGGCATAACTGGTATAAAGCTTATGGTGTTTGTTAATACGGTACATGATGCCCGCTTTCGGATTGAAAAAATGATACGTATGATTCTGGCTGATATCGGCCAGGTCGTCACGCAATCCGGTGATGGAATATTTGATCGTGCGGTACTGCAGGTCGCCGTAAAGGCTCAATCCATTGTCGAAAAGGCGAATCGCTTTTACGAAGGTGTTCAGGTCGGTTTTATACCCGTTCGATTCATACCAGTTTTTGTCGGGAGCAATTACCGGTACTTCTTTTGCCCAGATTATTTTTCCGAAGTGATCACCGTCGTATACGGTATAGGCTCCGCCCCAGCTGAGGTCCCAGTTTTTATTGTTGTAATTCATCGTGAGTGTGGTCCCCAGAAAATTATTGTCCAGCCATTTTCTGCGGATGAGGTTGGTGCGGCCGACCAGGCTATCGGCCTGAAAGATCACTCCGGGTTCCTTTTCATAAGCAGAAAGTTTCTGACTGTTTTTATACGACTCATAATACCCGGCACCATGGGTGTAATGCACTGCAGCGTTGAGGTTCAGGTTCCGTAAGAGCTCCCGGCTGAAGTGTAGCTGGTAATGGTCTTGCTGGTAATTGTCGGTTTGGTTATCATAAAATCCGATTACTGTACCATTTGCATCGGTAATTTCTCCGGATGGGTTATAGGTCCTTAATCCTCTGTCTAATAATTCTTTAGGCACGCCATTCCAGGCCTGGTAGGTGATTTCACGACCTGAAAAAGTAATGAATTTTATCAGTGATTTTTTCCCATACCACGCGCCACTCAGGTAGTACGAGTGTAGTTCCGATCCTCCACGGTCGACATACCCGTCGGAGCGAATCCCTGACATTCGGGCATCAAACGCCCAGTGATTATCGATCAATCCTGACCCTACAGCCAATGACCCACGGGCAGTTCCAAAGGATCCGCCGCTGAGTTCAGTTTGCGCATAGGGTTCATTATTCAGACGTGTGGTGAGCAGGTTCACGCTGGCACCGAATGCTGCTGCTCCGTTGGTGGAAGTGCCTACTCCGCGCTGAATCTGCAGGTTGTCGACGGAAGCCGCGATGTCGGGAAGGTCAACCCAAAAAACGTTTTGTGATTCCGCTTCGTTAAGGGGTATACCGTTGATGGTGATGTTGATGCGGGTCATGTCGGTTCCACGGATGCGAAAACTAGTGTATCCTACTCCTGCACCAGCATCGGAGTTGACAATGAGGGAAGGTGTATTGGCGAGTAACATAGGCAGGTCTTTTCCGGTATTACTCCTTTGTAGGGCATCATGGTCAATGTTCTGATAAGTCACCGGAGTGTTTTCTGTAGCACGTGTAGCCCTTATGATTACTCCTTCCTCCATAATTGCTACCGGATTCATTTCAAGGTTCAGCGTGATATCCCCTTGTACTACAATATTTTGTCTGAGTGTGCTGTAGCCTATATGGCTGATAATGAGTTCATAATCTCCTTTTTTTACCTGTTTTAGCAAAAAACTTCCATCATCGGCAGTGATGGTAGTCAGGAGTTTGTCATTGAGGATAACGTGTGCTACCGGCAGTGGTTCTCCGGTTAATTGGTCGGTTACCGTTCCTTTGATAGTGTGTTGGCTTAGCCCAAATAATGGCAGTGCCATCAGCAGTGTGAAAAAAATTGTTTTGTTCATCTTAAATCATTTAGTGTTAAACATCCAAATGACCATTCAGAAGACTAAACAAGATCAGGAGGCATCGTTTCCCTATCCGGAATTACCCGGACCAGGTTCAATGGGTGTGATCTCAGCCCGTAATTTTGGGGCACCCCTTCTATGTAGGTCAAAGCGCAAAAATAAGTGTTTATTTTGGATTAGTCAATTTTCTGCAAAAATCTATGTATGATTTGCGCCCGCTTTTCAACTCCCTGAATCATGTATGGCAACAGGGGAGGGGAAACGACGGGATGTATTCAGGGGGATATTGTGCAAAGGGCGTACGATATTTTTTTGAAGTCCGAAGAAGCGCTATTCGTTCTTTTACTATTTTTACAGAAAAAGCGTATGCATTTTATTATTATCGACGGTCCGAACCTGAATTTGACCGGTACCCGTGAGCCTGGCTTTTACGGTGACAGGGATATGAAATCTTTTTTGGCGGAGATTACTTCCGGATTTTCTGAACATACGATTGATTATTTTCAGAGCAATATCGAGGGAGAACTCATCAACAAGCTACATGCGAGTGGATTTTCCTACGACGGAATTATCCTGAACGCCGGTGGGTATACGCATACTTCAGTGGCCATTGGCGATGCGGTGAAAGCGATTGTTGTTCCGGTAGTGGAGGTACACCTTTCCAATGTTTATTCCCGTGAATCTTTTCGTTGGGAGAGTTTTATTTCGCCAGGTGCCCGGGGAGTAATCAGTGGCTTTGGCCTGGCCGGTTATCGTCTGGCAATTCAATCTTTTTTAGGCTAGTTTATCCGGATTCAGGTCGTTGAAGGTTTTTTTTCCGCGTAAAAAGTATTCAGCTACAATGTTTCCGTTGTACATTCCTGAAACCTGATTTCTATGGATAATATTTTTTCTTTTGGACAGGTTTCTTTTCAGGCGTCGGATAAAGCTGAGTTGTGCCCGTATTACAGCAAAAAAATCGGCAAACCCGCCATCGATCAGAAATTTTACTGCGGCGATCAGGTCGAGAATGAAACGGAAGGCAATAACGGGGACGATGCGTTGGCGGGGTAGGTTTTTGTAAAGCATTACGATATTGTTCCGCATATTGAGGTAAGTTTTGTAGGAGGAGATTTTTGGCAGTGTTCCGCCACCCACATGGTACACCACGCTATCGGGACAATACATTATTTTGTATCCGCCATTTTTCAGTCGCCAGCAGAAGTCGATTTCTTCCATATGGGCAAAGAAATCATTATCGAGCCCGTTAAACTGATGGTAAATGTTGGATTTAACGAACATACAGGCTCCGGTTGCCCAGAATATTTCCCCTGTGGTATCGTACTGGCCTTCATCTTTCTCAATATGCTGAAACAGTCGTCCTTTGCAGTAAGGATACCCATATTTATCGATAAATCCCCCGGCTGCACCCGCATATTCAAAGTATTCGCGATCGGTAAAGGAACGGAGTTTGGGTTGACAGGCAGCAATCATCGGGTCATTTTCCATCAGTGAAATCACCGGTTGAATCCACCCCGGTGTGACTTCGATGTCTGAATTCAACAGTACATAGTATTCGGCAGTTACCTGTTTCAAGGCCTCATTATAGCCTTTTGCAAACCCTTCGTTTTTATTGTTTCGGATAATCCGGATTTCGGGAAAATTGGTCTCCAGAAACGCAATGGAACTGTCGGTTGAGCCGTTGTCAGCAATAATTACGTCTGCATCGTCGGCACTATGCATAATTACACCCGGCAGAAATTGTTCGAGGAATTTCCTGCCGTTCCAATTCAGGATAACAACCGCAACTTTAGCCAATGCGTGCTTATTTTAAGGTGTTTTTAATAGATTTCTTAAATTGGGGTAAAGGTATGAAAAATGTTCACTCACTTCGTTTTTCTCCTTCACGCATTTTATGTTTCCATCGTTTATGTGACCAGAGCCATAATTCGGGATAGGCCTGAATATGTTGCTCCAGCATTCGGATGTGGGTATGTGTGATATCGTGCTCGGCAGTCGGGGTAGGATTATCAGTAATTACCTCAAATTCAACTTCATAAAGTCCTTTGTGGGGATGGTATACCCGCATAAAAACCACGGGCATATTCAAGGTTTTTGCAATTTTTTCGGTGCCTGTAAAAAAGGGAGTATCCTGATGCAGGAAGGGGGTCCAGAATTGTATTTCGCCTCGTGTGGGTGTTTGATCGCCTAAGATTAGGGTGTATGAAAAGTGTTCTTTATTGCGGATTAAATGGCGGAAGGCTTGTTTATAGGGAATAATCTGGCCTGAAATATGACTTTTTCTCAGGATTTCGGTCATGTAATGCTCAAAAAACGGGTCTTTTAAGGGCTTTGTCAACACGATACCGTCGAGTGGCCAGGCGATGCTAATCCGTTTACCAATCCATTCCCAGTTTCCCAGATGCCCGGTGACGATAATAAAACTGCGACGTGCTTGAAAATAGGGATCAAGAACTTCGCGGTTGCGCAGGATCACATGTTTTTCCAGTTGGGTGTTGGAAAGGTGCCTGAGTTTAACTGTTTCGATAATGATGTCGGCCAGATTATAATAGAAGTGTCGGGCGATGGTTCGTAGGGTTTTTGGTTTTTTCTCCGGAAAGGCACGCTGAAGGTTTTGCATCACCACTTTTTTGCGGTATTGAAGCAAGTGCAGAAGTAGCAGTGCTACGACCCGCGACAGCAGATACAGCAAGCATAACGGGAGTGCCGAAAGAAGCCAGAGTACGCCGGTAATAATTTTTTTCAGAATGTGCGGCATAAGGCTTAATCCGGATTTTCGTATTCTTCCAGAATTTTATAGCCATAGAATTCAAGGAAACTCTGGTATTCTACATCGGAGGAAGCTCCGTTTCGGTTGAGCATTTTTAGCCAATGGGGGTTGTTAATTTCTCCGACCATATTGGAATGTAGCAAGTAATACGTTTGCGTGGCAATATCGTGCGAATAGAACACGAATTTTGCATCGCGCTGGTTCCCGGCTGAATAATATTGCCAGATTTCGTATGGGTACGACCAGTTATTCAGTGCATTGCCGGTAATATGGTCGGGTTTCCCGTATTTGCATAGGGTATGCCCACGATCCGATTCATAGCCTTTACTAACGCCGTTGCTGTATTTTTCCTGGGCCAGGCGAACCAGTTTCGCGTAGGAATTCCATGCATATTCTGCTTCTGTTCCGCTACGTTCTACCCAGAAGGAAAACAGAAAACGCTGCAGACTTTTCTTATCGGCCTTATCGAGTTGGTAGCGCGTAAAGATCAGGTTTGCGTTGTCCATCAAAGGAGTAAGACTTCTGATGGCTTCCCTCAGGCTGTCGACCGAAGTAATTTTTTCAACGAAGGTACCGGCAATAGAAAGGTCGGTTAGACCGTCGGTAGCGATATTGAAACGAGGATTGCTGCGTTGGAGGAATTTTCTTTTGCTGGTGATTAGGTTGTTTTCCCGGTCACGGGCTTCTACAACAAGGTTATAGTTTCCGGAGGGCAGTGCACTGATATCGAAAGCGGCAAGGAATGCCGTAACGGGTTTGGCTTTTTCGCGTTTATTGCGCCCGATATTTGCGATTTTTTGAAAATTTTCCTGCGACTCCAGCCAGGCTGTTATCAGATAGGGTTCTTCATCACCAAGGGAGGCGGGGATGTTGTAGAGTTCGGTATAGAACGTCAGTTCGTTTTGATTCTCGGGTAGAAAATTAAATACAGATGGGATCAGATTATACCCACCACGTGTCAGCATCGAGGGTTCGGATGCTTCCGAATAACTGTCGATAAGCAGGATATCGGAGATGGTGGGTTGGTCTTCGGGGTAGTTGATGTGTATCTGTTGGGTTGTTTTGAGCGGAGGAAGTGTGGAGTGCTTATCGGAAATTTCAAATTCCATAGTATAGGTTCCGTTGGGTAACGTGTAGCGTTGTTGGTCCATGAAATTAATCAGGTTATGGACATTGCTGAGCGTGTCGGTAAGCTCAGGGCTGAGAAAGTCATATTTATTGTATTCGATTATTTTTTCATCCTGTTTAAAAAGGACGAGCACATGGAGTGATGCCTGGAATTTTTCTTTCTCATTTTTTACAAAGGTAACCCCGGAGCCTTCTACCAGCATATAGGTTTCGATATATGGACCTGTGACCGGAGCGTAGAAGGTGGAATAGTTCAAATGAGCTTTTAGATTGTCGGCACCTGCATCAACGACACTAAAGAGGAGAACCAGGAAGAATAAGCAATGTTTTTTCATTGGAGTACTATTTAGTAAAACAAAGATACTCAAAAAACAGGGTTTCATCACAGGACTTCCGGAGCAGAATGTTAAAAAATGAGAAGAAATCCGACCCGGTAAATGATAAATATACATTCATCTTATCCATGACGAAAGTAAAGGTGAAGTGTAACACCACAGATCTGGGGTAAAATGTGGTAAGCAAAAAAAATGAAGAAAATTTTGTGGGGTGTTTGATAGAATCGAAAAAATTGTAATTTTGCCCTCGGAGAAATGGCAGAGTGGTCTATTGCGGCGGTCTTGAAAACCGTTGTACCGCGAGGTACCGGGGGTTCGAATCCCTCTTTCTCCGC
>RZYD01000244.1 GCA_009930445.1 Bacteroidia bacterium
ATCATGCGTTTACTTACCTCAAAAAAAGAACGGGTAATCCGCATGAAACCACCAAGAGCCGTCAGTAAACTGGAAAAAATCCTTTTCCCGATTATCGGAGTTATACTCACCTGTTTTATCTCTCCCTCAGCGTTACCGCTTTTAGGTATGTTGTTCTTTGGGAACCTGCTTAAGGAAAGTGGCGTCACCAAACGTCTGGCCGTTACTGCCAGCAATGCATTGATTGATATCGTAACCATTGTACTTGGATTAACCGTGGGGGCATCAACGCAAGCCACGGTATTTCTGAAAGATACCTCACTTCTCATTTTCGGACTGGGTGCACTTTCGTTTATGATAGCCACGGCAGGCGGAGTGATGTTTGCCAAACTCATGAATGTATTCTCAGGAAAAGACAATAAAATCAACCCGCTGGTAGGCGCTGCAGGGGTTTCTGCTGTACCTGACAGTGCCCGTGTGGTGCAAAATGAAGGATTAAAATATGATCCTTCAAACCACCTGCTGATGCATGCCATGGCACCCAACGTATCCGGTGTAATCGGCAGCGCGGTGGCCGCAGGAATTATGCTCAGTTTCCTGCTGTAATTCATAAATAAAAACGCATAACCGGAGTAATATACAGTTATGCGTTTTTGTTTCCGTTTTATTTTTACATTAGCAGAAAAATACCCTCATGCTTATTATTGGAATTGCCGGAGGCTCAGGAAGCGGAAAAACTACTGTGGTAAAAGAAATCGTAAAGCGTTTGCCAAAAGATTCGGTTGCCATCATTTCGCAGGACTCCTACTACCGCGACAATGGCCATATGACCCCGGAACAAAAGAAAAATATCAACTTCGACCATCCTTCGTCAATTGAATTCAAACTACTCAATCAGCACCTGGATGCCCTATGCCACGGTCAGGTCATTCAGCGCCCGATATACTCGTATGTGACCTGTGCCCGGGCGGAAGAGACCATACCACTGGCGCCCAGAAAAGTTATCATAGTGGAAGGTATTCTCATTCTCACCAACCCCAGCCTCAGGAAACGACTGGATGTCAGGGTGTTCGTTGATGCCGACCCCGACGACCGCCTGATGCGTATCATCTACCGTGACATACAGGAACGGGGACGCAGTTACTCCGACGTACTGACACATTACGAAAAATGGGTGAAACCGATGCACCTGACATTCATCGAACCCACGAAACGCTATGCCGATATTATTGTACCCCAGGGCGGTACCAACAAAATAGCCATAGAAATACTTTCCTCAAGAATAAAAGAAAAATTAAGTGAATAACCCTCCGGGTAATACTTGCCGGAAGAACAACGAGGGTTGATCAAAAAAATAAGCCTATAACTTATCGCGTTTGATATTGTAGGTACGTTTTTTCCAAAACACCTTGAAACGATCAAAGGTACGGCCTACCCATTCAGACGGTAGTTTATCAACCATCCAGGTCATTAAACGGGTTCGCAACAGGGCATAAATCAGTTGCAAAATGGACTCAAATACCCGCCGTCCAAAACCAATGTTCTCCGGCTCCGGAAGGTGATATTCGGGATGAACCCGTTTACGTGCAATACGAATAAATGCGCCCCGCTTTTTGTTGTCAAACATATGCGAATGCATCTTAACCGCCTGCGCTTCGGTTTGAGGAATAAGATCGATTACGCCATCTGCCTTCATTTTATGAAGCAGCTTCGTGCCTTTCTCCGACCGGCTGACCACAATAGAAAATCCTTTGCCCCGCTCTTCATAAACCGGAGCCCAGGCATCACCCACCGAAATATCGGCAAACTCATTACTCCCATCGATACAATACCAGCAACGTTTCATGATATGAAAAGGAATGAGGTAGTTCGCAAAAAACTTCTTTAACTCCATCACGCGGCCATCCGACATTTCCACGCGCATGTGCCCGGGCCACTCGCCTTCCCGGAACTTCAGGCGGGTAATTTTTGTATAATCACTGGCTCCATGTGCCCGCAAAAAGCTGTTTACCGAGGAAAAATGGAGGTTTAATCCACAGTATGGAGCAATAATATAAACGATGTTTCGCACTGCAGGGTCGTTTACGGCCTGAAGCTTCCGGATACTGTGCACCTGACAAGGCAACCCGACGTAAGCGAGCCTGCCGGGAAAACGCTCCATTTCCGGAAGGATTTCATTGTTGCTGCTGATGGTATATTTACTTTGTGCGCTCTGCAGAATCTCTTCCCTGGTGGTTGCGATAAAGGGCTTATTCTGCCATGGTGCTTTTTCATCCATTCCCAACACAACAGCACCATCAATCTGGCCTGTATCCAATAAATAGAATAGTGTAGCGGTAATTACACCTGCACTGCCGGCTGACCGCCGCACTGAAAAATCAGTAGCAAACCCAATATTCAACTCCCTGTAGACCCCCAGATAGGGGTGTACCCTGCGGTTCTCAGGAAAACAAAACTTCGTCAGCTCGGGCCAGTTTACTTCTTTCGCGCTACAACCGTTCCAGATTCGCGATGCTTCGGCGTCAGTTAATGGTGTGTGTATTACCGGCAGATACACTCCGGTTTTATCTTCAAAGGTGATTTTTCCGTTCGATAAACCCACACAAGTACCACAACGCGTACATAATCCTTTATCAATAACCTGTTGAAGTTTTTCCTGACTCATCTTAAAAAGTTATTTTACGTTGCAAGGTATAGGTCGAATTTTTGGTCATCGGCTGAAATTCAGGGAGTTCAAGTAATTCCTCGGGAACAAAAAGCCCGGCAGAGGCCACATGACGCAGGCTGTAATGGGGTGCAGGACGAAGCCTGTCTGCGAGAAAAGCTTTCCCGGAGAATGTATCCACAATGGTTAAGGAATCCTCAGCATGAAGGGTTATTTGTCGCTGAAATTGTATTCCCGACTTCAGGCTTCCAAAAATCATCAATTTTTTAAGTATGGGAATCAGGTTATTTCCGGCGATTCGGCTTCCAACCCGCAATACAATATGCCGAAATGGCGAAGACTTCATCCAGCCATGGGTCGTCATCTCTCCTTCAATGCTCCATTCGCCGGATGATTGCCTGATAATGTAAGCATCATCCAGCCAATGCGTTACAGCAAATTTCCCGGAATGTACCGGATGTCGCCAGCCAAAATCAGTTGCTTGAATTCCATTCTTATTAAAAATATTGATAATTCCACCCTTACGGGAATAAATATAGAACGAAGTTTTCGTTGGAAGATGGATCACCTGCAGCCCGGCCTCCGGGAAAAAATGGCTAAACCCGGTTTCTGCGGGTAACGGCACCTGATTGGGTGTAATTTTATCGAGATGCAGCAAAGTTCTGAAAAAAGACTGGCCCACATAATGGCAGGCATAACGATCGTCGGTACGGTTCAGATAATGGCCGGGTTTATCGGCTTTTGACAGCAGAGTGCGCAGGAGGGAAGCCGCCTGCGGGTCATGTTCTGCATAACGGCATATCCCGTAAGGCACCAGGTAATCGGTATTTCGCGCATTGATCATTACCGGAGTTTCGCCGGAAACGGAAACCATTTTTGACAGAAATCCGATAGCCTTGCCCAGGGCTAAAAATGCCCTTTTATCCTTTGAAACCGCATAAATATCCCACAAACAATCGAGGGTTACGGTCAGGTATCCCAAATCAGGGCCACCGTATTCAGGAAACCACCCTTCCTCGGTTTGTCGCTGATAGAAGCACTTTAACCGTTGTTCCAGCAATCCTGGATTTACAATAATTCCGGGGATTTTTGAGGCCAGTACCAAAGCGGCCAAACCGGCGGCTTCCTGATTGAGAGCCTCCTTTTCAGGATGTTTTAAAAGCCACTTTACCGCTTTCCGGATGTGAACTTTCAATTCGCTACCGGGTTCCATCTGCGATTCCCGAACCATCAGGGCAACGGCATATAAACTAAAGGCTGTCGGGGGATAGCCCGATTCATAGGGATAATACTCATTAAAACTTCCGTTTTTCAATTGTTCCTTTCCCCAAAAATCCAGGGAGCCCTGAATCCATTGGGATACAGCCGCATTTCCAAACCATGGATTCTCCGGATGATCATATTTATACAACACCTGAAGAATCAGCACTCCCTGCTGCAGGATTATTGAAGAAAAATCCCGTATTTTATAATGCCAATAATTACGGTCGAAACTCCCAAAGGTAGGCGAATCGGGGTCGCGGTCGAGCTGCGACAAAATACGCGGGATATGTGGTTTCAAAGAATTAAACAAACGGGTAGAAGAACAGGTATCCATAGCCTATTTTTTGCTTTGCATAAAAAAAAACGGTAACCCCGCCAATGCCGGGATAATAATACGCAAAATAGTAATT
>RZYD01000021.1 GCA_009930445.1 Bacteroidia bacterium
AGGGCAAAGAACAACACAAAAGAAAGTCGTAAAGATGTCTTCATTTCAATTTTTTTATTGGATGCAAAGATAAAGAATAAACCCAATAATCCATACGCCCTGGTTGTACATTAACCTGTGCGGCGTATCGAAAATACTACGTGTGATTTTTAGAAAACATATATGATCAGGCACTTCCGGGCAGATTATTTTAATAAACACCGTACACTATCGCTAAGGAAATCTCAGATAGAAAAAAACAGTATTTTTGCCCTATAATTTTATCCTATGATACTTGTAACAGGGGCAGCAGGATTTATTGGCAGCTGCATGGTAAAGATACTAAACGAGGCCGGATATTTTGATCTGGTAGTAGTGGATGATTTCGCGCGTGAAGAAAAACGAAAGAACCTGGAGGGGAAATTGATCCATTCCACACTGCATCGGGATGAGGTATGGAAATGGCTGGAAAAAAAAGCGCCACAGGTAGATTTTATCATTCATCTCGGAGCGCGAACCGATACGGCAGAGTTCGACTGGAGTATTTTCGAAACCTTAAATCTCGGGTATTCAAAAAAAATCTGGGAAACGGCAACGAAATACAGAATACCTTTAATCTATGCCTCTTCAGCAGCCACCTACGGCCTCGGAGAACACGGGTACAATGACGACGAGAACCTGATCCCGGAGCTACAGCCATTGAATCCGTATGGAAAATCAAAAAACGAATTTGATAAGTGGCTATTGCAACAAAAAAACCAACCGCCTTTTTATGCAGGATTAAAATTTTTCAATGTTTACGGTCCAAACGAATACCATAAAGGCAGAATGGCCTCTGTAATATCCAGTGCATTTTCACAAATTCAGGATTCCGGAAAGGTAAAACTCTTCCGTTCGCACCGCCCTGATGTAGAAGATGGACAACAATTACGCGATTTTATTTATGTTAAGGATATTACTTCCGTGATACGCTGGATGATGGAGAAACAGCCGGAAAGTGGCATTTACAACCTCGGTACCGGAGTAGCCCGTAGTTTCCTTGATCTGGCAACAGCCACTTTCAACAGCCTTGAAATAAGCCCTGCTATAGAATATATCGATATTCCCGCTGACATTCGTGATAAATACCAGTATTACACACAGGCAGAGATGACAAAACTACGAAAGGCAGGATATTCGCACCCCTTTACTTCCCTGGAGGAAGGCGTAAATGAATATGTAAAGGAATACCTTAAAACAGGTCAATACCTTTAAGATTCAGGAGTTTGCGATTCATCAAGCAGGTCGGTTAAATACTGGCGCAAACGAAGCAAAACCTCCCGGATTTTTTCTTCCTTTTTCACTGTTGTCTTCCCCTCCTGTAGCACATCTCTGGCACCGGGTAATGTATACCCTTCAATTTTCACCAACTGATAAATCTCCTGTAAGCGACGGATATCCTCCGACGTAAAATATCGCGATCCGCTCCGGGAACGGTGGGGTTTGAGCCAGACACTAAACTCCTTCTCCCAGAAACGAATTAAAGAAGTGTTCACACCAAACATTTTAGCGACTTCACCGATACTGTAATATAACTTTTCAGGCCTGCCTGTCATACGATCTGTGTTTAATCCATGGATTGCGTTGGGCTGAGCGACAATTCCAAAATCAACTCATACTGCTCAGGCGTGAGGTCGTTATAGAAGAAGTGAATTGGATTAACAGGTGTGTTATTTTTTCGGATTTCATAATGAAGATGAGGGGCTGTAGATTTCCCGGAATTACCCACTGTAGCAATAACCTGCCCGCGAACCACCTGTTGTCCTTCAACGACTTTAAAAGAATTAAGATGGCCATAAATTGTTTTATAGGAATAACCGTGATCAATAATAACGGTGTTCCCGTAGCCCCGGCGTGAGCGAACCACATCGATTACCTTCCCATCGGCCGTGGCGACAACCTCCTTCCCCATGGGGGCAGAAAAATCGACTCCTTCGTGAAATTTACGAATTTTATAAAAGGGGTCGGTACGATATCCAAAATAGGAGGATATACGACGAATATCGTTATCGCGGATAGGCTGAATGGCGGGAATACAACGCAACATCTGCTCTTTTTTTCGGGCCAGTTCATACACCTCATCAAACGATTTCGACTGTACATAAAGCTGGCTGGTAATCTGGTCCATTTTTTTTGTGGCACTGATCATCATCCCGGAACGTTCATAGCCATCCAGCCTTGCATAGCGATCCACCCCCCCATAGCCTGCCTTACGCTCGGCTATTGAAACCGGCTCCGCTTCAAAAATAATTCTGTATATATTATCGTCCCGGTCACGGAGGTCATCCAGCACGTGCTGTGCCACTTCCATACGATCGCTTAGAATGGCATATTGCAACTCCATCTGCTCAATTTCACGCTGCATCATACGCTCTTTTGGAGAAGCAAAAAAAGTATACGCCACAAAAAGCAATAACGCTGAAAATACCATCCCGGAGATCATGGCAATAATGCTGCGTTTTAGCCGATCGCCGAAGGTAAGTTTAACCTGTTCAACGGTAAATGATTCGGGATTAAAATGATACCTGATCTTTGCCATCCAAATAAACGTATCAAAAACAACATAGTGTTATGCAAAAGTAACAAATTGGATTAAATTTGCAATCGCAATACAAACAGCAGAAAGAACGAAATAGTATATATACACGCCCTATGAAAGCTAAAGAGGTCAGAAAAACATTCCTGGATTTTTTCCATTCCAAACAACACGAAATCGTTCCATCCGCTTCTATGGTGGTAAAAGACGACCCGACACTAATGTTTACAAATGCCGGAATGAACCAATTTAAGGATATTTTTCTTGGGAATAAACCCCCATCATATTCGCGTGTAGCGGATACACAAAAATGTTTACGGGTCTCTGGAAAACACAATGATCTGGAAGAAGTTGGCCGCGACACGTACCATCACACAATGTTTGAAATGCTTGGCAACTGGTCATTTGGCGACTATTTTAAAAAAGAAGCCATTGAATGGGCCTGGCAACTGCTGACTGAGGTTTACGGAATAGAAAAAGACAGACTTTATGTGACCGTCTTTGGTGGCGATGCTTCCGATAATCTGGATTTAGACAAAGAAGCACTGAACATATGGAAAACCATAATAAGCGAGGAATGTATCATTTTAGGATCGAAAAAAGACAATTTTTGGGAAATGGGCGACACCGGACCCTGTGGTCCTTGCTCGGAAATCCATGTAGACATCCGAAACGAAGAAGAGAGAAACCGTGTTGCAGGAAAAACACTGGTCAATAAAGATCACCCCCAGGTAATTGAAATCTGGAACCTGGTTTTTATGCAATATAACCGTAATGCATCCGGTAAACTATTGCCACTACCGGCAAAACATGTGGATACCGGTATGGGCTTTGAACGGTTATGTATGGTGATGCAAAAAAAACAAAGCAATTACGATACCGACGTATTTCAACCGCTTATTCAAGCCATTGGACTACAGTGTGGCGTTACCTACGGCGAAAATGAAGCCAGCGATATCGCCATGCGCGTAATTGCCGACCACTGCAGAGCCATTACCTTTGCCATCACCGACGGTCAGTTACCCGCTAATACCGGTGCCGGCTATGTAATACGCAGAATCCTGCGCCGCGCCGTACGTTATGCCTATACTTTCCTCAACAGAACAGAACCTTCAATTTATACACTGGTCGATACCCTTGCGCTACAATTTGCGGAGGTCTTCCCCGAAGTGGTAAAACAAAAAGAACTGATCCAACGGGTGATTATGGAAGAAGAACAATCATTTTTGCGTACCCTGGCCAACGGAATTCAACGTTTTCAACACTATGTCGATGCACATCCCGAAAGAAAAATAATGGAAGGAAGTTTTGCCTTTGAACTATTCGACACCTATGGATTTCCTTTTGACCTCACTACACTCATGGCCGCAGAAAGTGGATTAACTGTAGACGAAGAAGGCTTCAAGGCCGGGCTGAACGAACAACGTGCACGTTCAAGAAAAGCCGCAACCGTGAATACCGACGACTGGGTTATCCTCAATCCCGAAAACCGGAAAACAGCGTTCATCGGTTACGACCATACCACTGCAAAAGTGCATATTACCCGCTTTCGCAAAATCCTGTCAAAAGACAAAATTCTGTATCAACTTGTTCTCAATAAAACTCCGTTTTATGCCGAAAGTGGTGGACAAGTTGGAGATACGGGATACCTGGAAGCAGAAGGAATACAAATTCCGATAGCAGATACAAAAAAAGAAAATGACCTGATTCTTCATATTACGGACACCCTCCCGGAAAATCCCGGCAATTCGTTTCATGCCGTAGTGGATCTGGTTCGCCGTGAAAATATTAAAAGAAACCACTCCGCCACCCACCTGCTGCATCATGCCCTGCGAAAGATATTGGGAGAACATGTCGAACAAAAAGGATCCTACGTGGGTCCCGATTACCTGCGTTTCGATTTTTCTCACTTTGGAAAAATGACCCATCAGGAAATCAGAGAAGTGGAACAAATGGTAAACAAAGAAATCCGTTGCAATTATCCCTTGCAGGAAAAACGTTCGATCGAAAGAGAACAGGCACTGGCCATGGGCGCACTGGCCTTCTTTGGCGAAAAATACGGTAACCAGGTGCGGGTAATACAATATAACAACTCGATTGAACTCTGCGGCGGAACCCATGTGGAAGCCACCGGCAGCATCGGAATACTGAAAATCACTGCCGAGGGAGCCATTGCCGCCGGAATCCGCCGCATCGAGGCGCTCACAGGTCAAAAAGCAGAAGAATACCTTTGCGAACTGGCGGAACAGATGCAGGAAGCAAAAATCCGCTTAAAAAGCCAACACGACATTGTGAAAGGAATTGAACAACTACAGTCGGCCAACGCAGAACTGCTGAAAGAAATCGACCAGTTAAAAAAAGAAAAAGCGGCTTCACTGAAAGAGGAAATTTTAAAACAACGCATCGGGAAAGAAAAATACACCCTAATTGCTACAGAGGTTCCCCTCGATGCTGCTACGATGAAAGACCTCGCGTTTCAGTTAAAAAACGAGGTACCCAATTACGTTATCGTGCTTGGAACCCGCGCAGGAGAAAAAGCCGGACTTCTTGTTTTAATCGATCCGGAAATAACCGGTAGCAGTACGCTGCATGCCGGAACGATAATCCGTGAACTGGCAAAAGAAATTAACGGAGGAGGAGGTGGCCAGCAACACTTTGCCAGCGCCGGAGGAAAAAAACCCGAAGGAATACCCGCTGCCATCGAAAAAGCAAAAAAAATGCTCACATAACCAACAGGCTAAAACATTTTACCCTTCAACCCGTTTAGGATGTGGAAGGACAGAGCATGACAAAAAACGGATATTCTATTAGTGATCTGGAACGTATGACCGGGATTAAAGCCCATACCATTCGGATATGGGAAAAACGGTATGGAATTATAGAACCGTGCAGAACAGAAACCAATATCCGCTATTACAGCGATAACGAGCTAAAAAAACTGCTCAATATCTCCATTCTCAATAACAGCGGAGTTAAAATATCACAAATTGCAGAATTATCCGAACACCAGATCAACGATCGCGTTGTTCAGCTGATAAGCAGCCGGCAAGAATCAGAAGAGCTGATTGAAAGCATGTTACATGCGACCCTCGAATTAAACTCAACACAATTTAATAAAACAATCACCACAGCGGTAATTACCCACGGGTTCGAAAATGCGTTTAGCAAAGTTTTCTTTCCGTTTTACGAAAAAATGCGGATTCACTGGCTCACCGGAGTAATTAATGCCGCACAACAACATTTTGCCGACAGTATTCTTCGACAAAAATTAATTGTGGCACTGGACAGCCTCATCATGCCACCCGACCCCAACGGAAAAAGATTTATTATCTTCCTGCCCGAAGGCCACTACAACGAACTGTGTATGCTGTTTTTCGCCTACCTGATTCGAAAAACAGGACACAAAATTATTTATCTGGGCCAGTCGGTCACCTTAAATTCACTAAACAATGTAGCCGGCATCAAAGAGCCGGATGCATTAATAACTACTTTTACAGCACCGATGAGCAGTTGTGAAGCCGAAAAATATATGCAGGAACTCTGCCGGCAGTTTCACCAACCCATCTATCTGTCACAGTTGCACGAAGGACAACTACAAGCGGAGTATCCCTTCAATGTTAAGGTGATCAAAACCATGGAAGATTTTAAAGCCGACCTCCTTATGCGGTTTCCACTTTAGACAGAAATCGACCCTTATCGCTCCTCATTTTTACTTTTTAGCGTATAAACATCGGGGATCAAAAATTTCCAGAAGAGATGAATTGCTAGTGCATTCTACTTTTCTGCGCTTCACCCAATCGACGGAAACCCGCATACTAAAAGCTATCGAAGCAGGTTTATCAACCTCCTGGTTAACTTTTGTAGAATTATTCTTAAACAAATTGCTTTTCGGTAGCTATTCATTTAATTTACTCATATTATGATATTTAAAAATTATTTTACACTTTTTAACATATTTTTGGTTTTAGATATACTTTTTTGTTTAACTTTGTAGTCATAATATTTAAACAAAATAAAAAAAGTAATCACAATAAAAAATCCGAGACTATGTCAGACCTTGAATTCAACAACAAACTTTTGAGCCTGAGAGATAACCTCCACTATTTTGCGAATTCCCTGACTTCAAACCGCGAAGAGGCCGAAGATCTTGTGCAGGACACCTACGTGAAAGCCCTGACCAATAAAGACAAGTTCATCGACAACACAAATTTGAAAGCCTGGACGTACACCATCATGAAAAATACCTTCATCAATAATTACAGAAGAAGCCAGAAAGCCAATACCTTCTCCGACTCAACGAACGACCAGTATTACATCAACATACCACGTAACAACGACGAAGAATCACCGGAAATAAAAATTTCGGTAAAAGAGATTAACAAGGCCATCAATAACCTTGAAGAGGTACACCGTAAACCTTTTGAAATGCACACGCAGGGATTCAAATATAAAGAAATTGCAGAGGAGCTCGATTTGTCGATTGGAACCGTGAAGAGCCGCATCTTTTTTACCCGGAAAAAACTAATGAAAGCCCTGGATGACTACCAGAATTAATCGTGCGGCAACGATTTTCGGGCTCGGGTATGATTAAGGAAATAAAGAGCGATAAACATCACAACCACGCTAATCCACTGTACCTTGTCCAATGCATTCTTATTTATGAAGTAATCGAATAAAATCACAGACACAGGGAACAGTAATTCACAGATAGTGGAAATCATCGCCTTGACGTGACGCAAGCCATAATAATAAAGGAATATGGCGCCACTCCCGGTAGTCAGGCCAATAATCAGGAAAAGTAGCCATGTTTTCGGCGGAGTGAGGGCAAATTGCCCCCACTTATTTCCCACAACCATAAAAACAAGCAGTAGCACCGTGGTAAATAAATAGCGGTAAAAGGTAGCAGTAGCAAAAGAAAATTTGTTCAGCACTTTTTTGCTTAGAACAGTAGAAGAGCTGAAGGCCAATGCAGCCAGCAATGCATACAGGGCTGCCAGCGCTGTTTTTTTATCGGCATTCAGATCAGGAAGATGCCATCCAAAAGTCAAAAAATATCCCGCTACAATGGCCACCGAGGCCCATACTCCGTAAAACCGGTTCATACGCTCTTTAAGAATTACGGCGGCTAGTGCAATACCAAATACCGGCTGTAACTTCTGCAATAAAGCCACAACTGTCAAATCACGAAATTCAACCGTGAACAAAGCTTTCACAATAAATAAAGTACCCAATGCACCCCCCATCAGCGCTACCAACATAAAATTAAATATATCAGACTTTGTGAACGCCTTCCATTTTTGAAATTGTTTACGTAAAAAAACAGACATCAGCAGAAAAGGAAAGGCGTGCAACACAAAGACAACATAGGCCGTATCAAGGGGATCTCCGTCGACATTCAACAAACGGGGTGTAAAAACAACACCATCCAACCCCCAGAGGATGGCCGATAAACTAATTGCAAAAGCGCCGGTAGTTACCGTTTTCTTCGATGTCGTTTCTTTCATTTGGCCGCAAATGTAGCTATTTTCCTATTCCAGTCTTACATCCAACGATATATTAACCGGGAGACCCGAAGTTCGCACAGCAACAGCCCCGATCCGATGAACCGGTGCATTGCCATACCAAACAACCTGCACTTTTTCGTCTGCCTGTCGAAGAATAAAGCCCCCTTCAATCGTCCAGTTCACAAATGAAAATTCATTATCACAAATCCGGTATTCAACCTTTCTGTCCCCATCATCACAAACGACAGGACCCTCAAGTACAGGTGAATTCATACGCAGGTTTTCCAAAAAAAATTCTTGGGTCTCCGATTGGATAGTAGAAAAATTACTATTAAAAGTAAGATCAGGGTTTATATGCGGCATGTGGTCAAATCCATTAAAAGTCACCAGGCGTGATTTCCATCCCTTTTCCCGGGCAATTTGGTCAATCACCTGACTGCCACACATTTCTGGCATTAACCATCGATTGATTCTTCCTCCAACATTTTCAAAAGGTAATCCACAGCGATAAGGAACAATCCGGTCGCTGTCACCATGAAAATGCAACAGCTCAACCTGTTCATCGTCGTCAATTAAAGCTGTATCTTCCACGGCACCCCACATATTTACGATGGCCCGGATACGAAATTCTTCGTGAAAGTCATTACAAGCAGCAGCAATACCCCCCAAGGCCTCGGAAATAAGCCCACCATTGGAAGAAGAGGGCCGTTCGTTGTCTTTCATAAATGCCAGGTTTAATGCGGTGATAGCACCGGCCGAGCTACCGGCAAGAAAGATTCGCTTAGGATTGAAGCCATAAGTTTGGCGATGATGCATTAAAAACCGCAATGCAGCATGGGCATCCTGTACGGCCCGATAACCGGCACGCTCCACACTTTTCTGTGAAAACCGGAAGCCCATTCGGTAATTTACAGAGGCCACAACATACCCTTTCCGGACAAAATAATGAGCGAATGCCAGATAGGTGGGCTCCGCTTTGTCGCCCACATAAAAACCACCACCATGAATCAGCATCAATAATGGCCGCATTTTTACCGAATCGCCGGAAGGAAGATAGATATCCATGGTAAGGGGCAACTGCTTATCATTTAATGCATCCAGTGCTGTTTTGCTGAGTATGTCCCAATACCGCATACCCTGAGCAGGAAAAGAGGTCCAGTATCCTTCCGCCACCCCATATTCCACATCGGAGTGGAGCACATAGGCCGGAAAAACATCCGCTGCATACCTTCCACTGAGATAAGGAGTAAACTCCGGGTGCCAGGGGCTAAGACGAAGAATCACCGGTTTGCTGTGGCGCCGAGAAAGGCTGAAACGCTTGCGAGAAAGTTTTGCTGAGACCTCAATTTCGCTGGATGTAACCACTACCTGACCGGTTACTTTTCCATTAAAAGCCGGTGTAGAGATCCAGGCTTCATTATTGGGCTCACGCACGATTAAGAAAGTATCCAGCGTAACCACAGCCCGCTTATCATAAACAAAGTATCGGCCACAAATTGTATCCGCATCCGGAGCGGTAAAAAGATCGACCATAATAAAATCATCATTAAAAGTTCCGGTATAAACCGTTTGGTCTGATAATTCAGGTTGGGGTACAGGGATAACGTCTTTCGGATCGACGCTTCTGGAACACGAGCAGAAGGCAAGGACAACGATGAGAACCGGCAAAAAAATATTTTTCATAGGAAGGGTAATGGTTACTTATTTTCGGTACCAAAATTAAGTATTCGAGGGTTGCAAAAAAAAATTATTACAATAAAAATACGCTAAAAAAGTTTATTAAACGACACGCGGGGAGTAAGGCAAGTACAAAGCGGAAAAAAAAAGCAATTTTAGGTAAAGTTGGTATTATTAAAAAAAAATGTTATTTTTGCAGCCCCAAATTTTGGAGTTAGAAGCGAATAAGATATAAAAAAACAGAGACATGTACTTAACGCCAGAAACAAAGCAGGAATTATTTAAAGAACACGGCAAAGGAGAATTTGACACCGGATCGGCCGAAGGTCAGATCGCATTGTTCACATTTAGAATCAGCCATTTAACAGAGCATCTGAAGAAAAACAGAAAAGATCGCGTTACCCAACGTTCTCTGGTACGAATGGTAGGCAAACGACGCAGATTACTTGATTATCTGAAGAAAAACGAAATTGAACGCTATAGAGCAATCATCAAAAAACTGGGCCTGAGGAAGTAAACTCCGGGGCCAAACCTTTCAAAAAAAGGCAATTAAACAAATTGCCTTTTTTTGTATTATACACAAATTAAGCGTAGTTACTAATATCAAACATATGTCAATACAAGCCATTTCCAAAACCTTTGATCTGGGCGACGGAAGGCAGGTAACCCTTGAAACCGGTAAACTTGCCAAACAAGCCGATGGTTCGGTTATTATCCGAATCGGCAATACCATGCTGCTAGCTACCGCTGTCAGCGCAAAAGAGGCAAAAGAAGACGTAGATTTTATGCCCCTTACGGTAGATTATCGCGAAAAATATGCCGCCCTCGGGCGTTTTCCCGGAGGTTTCTTTAAGCGCGAAGCCAGGCCTTCCGATTATGAAGTTCTGATCTCCCGGCTGGTCGACCGTGCCTGCCGTCCTTTATTTCCTGATGACTTTCACGCGGAAACGCAGGTATTGATTTCACTAATTTCCGGAGATAAAAACACACTCCCCGATGCGTATGCTGCCTTGGCCGCATCAGCCGCCCTAACCGTCTCCGACATCCCTTTTCACGGCCCAATTTCAGAGGTTCGCGTTTGCCGTATTCATGGCAAATTCGTCATTAACCCCGATTTCGAAGCCATCCAGGAAGCCGATCTCGACCTCATCGTCGCCGCTTCATTCGACAATATTATGATGGTCGAAGGGGCAATGAAAGAAATCCCCGAAGAGGTATTACTCGAAGCAATGAAAGTCGCCCATGAAGCAATAAAAATCCAGTGCCAGGCCCAGAACGATCTGCTCGAAATGGTAAATGCCGCCCATAAAAAACGCGATTATTGCCACGAAACGAATGACGAAACACTCAATGAACAACTCTATGAATTCGCTTACCAAAGATGCTATGCAGTTGCCGCTGAAAAAATTGCCGATAAACACCTGCGCAGCGAGCGGATTGAAAATATTAAAGAAGAATTTATTGCTACCTTAACCGAAGAAGAAGCAACCGAAAAAAAATCGCTGATCAACCGGTATTTCCATGCTATCCATAAAAAAGCAGTCAGAGCTTTTATCCTTGATTCCAAAACACGGATCGACGGACGTAAACTGGACGAGATTCGACCCATCTGGTGTGAAACCGACTACCTCCCCTCTGCCCACGGATCGGCAGTATTTACCCGCGGTGAAACCCAATCGCTGACAACCGTTACACTGGGAAGTAAACTCGATATGCAGGTAATTGATGGCGCCGTTCTCGAAACCAAAGAAAATTTTATCCTCCATTACAACTTCCCTCCCTTCTCCACCGGAGAAGTTAAAATGCTGCGCGGAACCTCCCGTCGCGAAGTGGGTCACGGTAATCTGGCACTACGTGCACTGAAACAAGTATTGCCCTCAGCCGAAGAAAATCCCTATACCATCCGCGTGGTCTCCGATATCCTCGAATCCAACGGATCGTCGTCTATGGCCACCGTTTGCGCCGGTACCCTCGCACTCATGGATGCCGGTGTTAAAATCTCTAACCCCGTTTCAGGGATCGCTATGGGCTTGATCTCTGACAACGAAACAGGGCGTTATGCCGTCCTCTCTGATATCCTTGGCGACGAAGATCATCTGGGAGATATGGACTTTAAAGTTACCGGTACTGTAAATGGTTTGACTGCCTGTCAGATGGACATCAAAGTTGAAGGTCTCTCCTATGAGGTTCTTTCCCAGGCACTGGAACAATCGAAACGAGGCCGTATACATATCCTCGAAAAAATTACCGAAACACTTTCCGAACCCCGAACCGACTACAAAGACTTTGTTCCACGTATTGAAAATATGAAAGTGGGTAAAGAATTTATCGGCGCTATCATTGGTCCGGGAGGAAAAATTATCCAGGAAATTCAGGCTACAACCAATACCACCATCATTATTGAAGAAGTGGGCAATTTCGGTATGATTGATATTTTCTCCCCGGATAAAGAATCAATTGAAGCCGCAAAAAAACGCATTCGCGAAATTATTGCCGTCCCGGAAGTGGGAGAAATCTACAATGGAAAAATTAAAAGCCTGACACAATTTGGCGCTTTTATCGAAATTATCCCCGGCAAAGAAGGCCTCCTCCACGTTTCAGAAATCGCATACGAACGCGTTGAAAATGTGGAAGATGTACTCAAAGTAGGCGATTATATCGAAGTGAAGCTGATTGAAGTGGATGAAAAAACCGGTAAGCTGAGGCTTTCGCGCAAAGCACTGCTCGAAAAGCCCGAAGGATATAAAGAACCGGAACGCAGGAGCAACAGCGGCCAGGGCGGAAACCGCCAGAACAGAAATAACCGCAACGGAAATAGCGGAAACCGAAACTTTAACCGCCGTTAGGTTGTTGTAACACTAATGCGATTCGTTCGTAAACACTACTTTAACGATTAAAAAAGTAAAAATCAATACGAGAATATGAGGCAACTAAAAATTACCAAGCAGGTCACAAACAGGGAGACAGCTTCTCTTGATAAATACCTTCAGGAGATCGGCAAGGTGGAATTGATTACTGCAGAGGAAGAAGTTGCATTAGCACAAAGGATTAAACAAGGCGACAGGGCTGCATTGGAAAAATTAACCAAAGCAAACCTGCGCTTTGTTGTCTCCGTTTCAAAACAGTATCAGAATCAGGGATTAAGCCTTCCTGATCTTATCAATGAAGGGAATCTGGGCCTGATAAAAGCCGCACAACGCTTTGATGAAACCCGTGGATTTAAATTTATCTCCTACGCCGTGTGGTGGATTCGTCAATCGATCTTACAGGCACTGGCCGAACAATCCAGAATTGTAAGGCTGCCGCTGAACAAAATTGGCTCCATTAACAAAATCAATAAAGCGTATGCCAAACTGGAACAGGAACTGGAAAGACCACCCAACGCCGACGAAATTGCCGCCGAGTTGGATGTGCCTGTGGAAGAAGTAAAAGAAAGCATTAAAAATGCCGGAAGACACGTTTCGATGGATGCCCCTCTGGTTCAGGACGAAGACAATAACCTCTATGATGTCTTAAAATCAGATGACGGCCCCACACCAGAAAAAGAACTGCTCTATGATTCACTCAAAAAAGAAATCGACAGAGCTGTTTCTACACTTACGCCCCGTGAAGCGGATGTGGTTCGGCTATATTTCGGATTAAACCAGACACACCCCATGACCCTCGAAGAAATCGGGGAAAAATTTGACCTCACACGCGAACGTGTACGCCAAATTAAAGAAAAGGCTATCCGAAGGCTAAAGCATACTTCCAGAAGTAAAATTCTGAAAACATATTTAGGATAAAATACACGGAGGCTTTCATAAAAAAATGACAGCCTCTGTTTCTTTACCCTTGCACATAATAAACCATTCCTTTCCCCTTCCATTTAACGACCCACTTTTTTTCACACCCCCCCCCGACAGAACCCTTCTGTGCCCTTGATCCAATACATACTTTGATTTACGCCAAAAATTTACTAATTTTGTCATACTTTTTTGGAGAATTTATTATAATTCTTTGATTTTCAATAGATTATAAACACATTATCATGGTTCTTAGTAAACGAGGAAAAGAGTGGATAAAGACCTTATTAGCAGAAAACCCCAATCTAAAATCGATCCTTTCGGGTACTAAACATTTTGAAATATTTATTGAACAATTACAAAACCTCGCCAAAGAAATCCTTCAACAAAACCCGGATGCATTCCGCTATTACAAACACGAAATCAGCACCCATCTGGGATATAAAAAAATAACCTTCCGTGACTACGCCGCCATTCGTATCCTTGATTACATCGATCACTCCGGAAGGTCGTTTGAAGATTTAAATCAACGCGGAAAAACCGAAGTCTCTGAGCCGTTCCGAATTTTATGGGACACGTTTCATGGCAACAGAACTGATATTTACGATGATTTTTTTGAAGATATGGTACAGCTCTTCCGTCAGTTGAATGGGAAACTCACACGCACAATCCCTTCAAAAGAAAAAGTGATGGAATGGATGGATCGTCATCCCTCAGGAATTGATCCTGAAATCATTGCCGTGCGAAAAAAAAATAAAGATAGAATCATCCGAATTATTATCGAAAAGATGGACAAAGGGGAAATCAACGATAAAAAATATTTTTTTACCGGGGAGAAAACCTTTCAGCAGAAAAAACACTTGGTTGAAAAATGGTGGAATGACAGCACTTTTCACCTGCGCTTTGCCGTTCGCAGCCCTGAACACCTGAATGAAATGCTTGGCGGGATACTTAGCGACGCATTATTACAACGCCTGAATAAAGCCAAAGAAAAAGGAATTCCATTCTTCGTGAATCCTTACTATCTGCATCTTCTGAATGTTGACACACCGGAGACCATAAAAAACAGTGATTTGGCCATTCGGGCGTATGTATTTTACAGTGAAGAGCTTATTGATGAATTTGGCCATATTGTGGCCTGGGAAAAAGAAGACATTGTCGAACCCGGAAAGCCCAATGTAGCCGGGTGGATTCTTCCCGGACAGCACACCATTCACCGGAGGTATCCAGAAGTTGCAATATTAATCCCAGAAACCATGGGCAGAGCCTGCGGGGGCCTCTGTAGCAGCTGTCAACGGATGTATGACTTTCAACGCGGCCACCTGAACTTTAACCTCGAAAAATTAAAACCCGGTGAAACCTGGCTCGATAAACTCAGAAACCGGCTCTCCTACTTTGAAAATGACGCACAACTACGGGATATCCTTATCACCGGAGGTGATGCACTGATGAGCTCCAATCGTTCGCTGCAACAAATTCTTAATGAGGTATATGAAATGGCGATTCGAAAAAAGGAAGCGAACAAAAAAAGGCCAAATGGGAAAAAATATGCCGAAATGCTTCGCGTCCGATTGGGCACACGGCTTCCAGTGTACCTCCCGCAACGAATTACACCTGAATTAGTAGAAATCCTTCGTGATTTCAAACAAAAAGGAACAAAAATCGGGATCCGGAAATTCGTTATTCAGAATCATTTTGAAACCGCTATGGAAATCACTCCCGAATCCGTAAAAGCGATAAAAATGCTAACAGAAGCCGGCTGGATGGTGATCAACCAACTGGTCTTCCTGGCTCAGGCCTCGCGCCGGGGGCATACTGCGAAATTAAGGAAGGTACTGAACGATGCCGGGGTACTGACATACTACACATTCACCGTAAAAGGATACAAGGAAAACTACTGGAACTTTGCAACCAGCGCCCGTTCGCTGCAGGAAAAAGTAGAAGAAAAATATATCGGTTTTGTGGAAGAAACCTATTACGACGATCTGAAATCTATGCCGGACAACGCAGAAAACCTGCCACATCATATCCAAAAATTGCGACAAAAAGCCAATATTCCCTTCCTGGCTACCGATAGAAACCTGCTCAATATGCCCGGAGTAGGAAAAAGCTCTACCTTTAGGGTTATCGGAATTACACGGCATGGAAGAAGAATACTGGAATTTGAACACGACCATAGCCGGCGTCACAGTCCCATCGTAAAAGAGATGGATAAAGTGTATATCGTGGAATCGAAAACTATGGCGCAATATATTAAACAAATGAAAAATTTCGGAGAGGATCCGGAAGAATACACCACAGTTTGGGGTTATTCATTGGGTGAAACAGAAAAAGTAATGCCTATTTATGAATATCCTGCCTATGACTACAAAGTTACAGATGAATATACCAACCTCGTCATCAGTGAATAATCACTTCATTGTTGAGGTATCCTGGTTTATCAGGCCTTAATCGGCAAAATAAATCTTGCCATGCGACATTTTCGTCACTTTTGCCAGAGAGAAAACATCGATTCCGGCATTACGCACCAGATCGCCTCCATCCTGAAAAGCCTTTTCAATAACAATTCCCGCGCCTGCCAACGCAGCACCTGACTGATGCACAATCTTAGCGAGGCCCAGTAATGCCTGCCCATTGGCCAAAAAATCGTCAATCACCAATACCTTATCGGAATGGGAGATGTATTCGGAAGAGACAAAAATGGTAAACTGCTTTCGTTGGGTATACGAATAGACTTCTGCAGAAAATTTATCGTCCAGATGGGTCAGAGACGGAGCCTTACGGGCAAAAACAACCGGAACCATAAAATGACGGGCGGTGAGCGTGGCTACAGCAATTCCTGACGACTCTATTGTTAGAATTTTAGTAACCCCTGCACTATGAAAACGGGCATAAAACTGTTCACCGATACGGTCGAGCAGCCCAATATCGAGTTGATGATTCAAAAAACCATCGACCTTGAGTACATCCTTATGGATCACGTGACCATCGCGAAGGATTCGTTGTTTTAGTTCTTCCATGTCAGATAAGTTTAATCCAAAAGTAGCTAAAAAATTTTTCCATTAAAAAAATGCCTTCAGGTTATTGTTTACGCAGAAGTGTGGGTTTGGGTTACCCATTTGCAAAAGAAGCTGCATTTTATGTATTTTTGTTTCAGTAAAAACGACTAAAATGGTTTTCCCTGAAACTTTTACGCTATCCTTCAGCTCGATTCTCCGGATGATTTTGCTGACCACCGCCTTCATCTTTCTGATGTACGGGTTGCAAAAACTCAAGAAAAACGTTTTTGTTATTAAAATTTTCAGCCCTCACGGAGCCAACTATTTACTACGAACCCTGCAGTTCTTTGCTATGTTGTGGTTTTTGGCATTTATCTCCTCGTTTTTAGGCATTCAACTCTTCGAATTCCTTCGAACACCCATAATTGACACCACAAATTTCCGGTTAACGCCTTATACCTTCATTATTCTATTCAGCGAATTTCTCCTTGTTTTTATCCTGCGGCATACCATCCATTATTTTATCCACCGCTGGCAACATAAACGTCAGCTTCCCAAACCCCGCCTCCGGACACTTTTTATTGTGCTTGAAATCGTAATCTGGGGTGCCGCCTTGTTGGTTGCCTTGAGTGTAATGGATATCCCGATACGAACATTCCTGGCCTTTCCACTGATCATCACGAAAGAAAATACGGCCTTCACCGTTGGCAATGCCATTAGTATTATTCTGATACTCACCCTAACCAATTGGGTTTTAGCAGTTATTCAGGAGATTTTTCTAAATATCAGCACCCAGGATCCGGAAGCACGGCCACGAAAAAAAACCATGTTTAAAATCTTCCAGTATTTCGTTTGGGTAATCATCATCATTCTTTCACTGGATACGATCGGGGTAAAAATTTCGGTATTAATTGCTTCTTCCGCGGCACTGTTTGTAGGCATCGGGCTTGGATTACAGGAGATTTTTAAAGATTTGATTTCCGGAATTTTTCTTCATTTTGAAAAAACACTCCTGCCGGGTGATGTGATTGAAAGTAAGGGCATGATTGGCGAGGTTAAGGAATTAGGCATCCGTACCACAAAAATCCTGACCCGCGATAATATTTTCGTTATGGTACCCAACCACTATTTCATCACAGAGCCGGTAATCAACTGGAGTCATCACGCACAAAGTACCCGGTTTTCTGTAGAAGTCGGAGTGGCATACGGCTCGGATGTTTCCAGGGTAAAAACAATCCTGCAAGAATGTGCCAATAACCACGAACACATTGCAACAGAACCACTCCCTTTTGTTCGCTTTAACAATTTCGGCAATTCCTCGCTCGATTTTCAACTTTTCTTCTGGACGGAAAGAACCTTTATTGTGGAAAATATTAAAAGTGATATACGATTTAAAGTATACAAAGCTTTTGCTGAAGCGAACATACAAATCCCTTTTCCTCAACAAGATGTATATATCAAGGAATACAAAAAACAACCCGAAGAATAGAAAATATTCCCGGGTTACATATTTTTTGCGATATAAACCGTAAGCTCGCCAAGCATGTGGGTATAGCTGCCCAATTCATTGTCGTACCAGCCAAATATTTTCACATGACTTACCGGGAGGCGCAAATCCTGGTCGTGGCTGATGCCATAGGACTGAAGGGTATCGGCCTTGATGTCAAAGAACCCTGTACGGCAGTGAGTTTCAACTCCTTCAATTACGGTAGCAGCACGCATGCCGATCATATCGGCTGAAACATTTTGACGTTCAGAATATTCCAACATTCCTTTTTGAGGTCCTTTTGCTGCTTGTTGATAAATTGCATTAATAAACTCGCGGCTGATTTCTGGTTCGCCCTGATCATTGAGCGGGCTGTGCACAGTAATATTGAGGCTGATTAAAGAGGCGGTATTGGTAGGAATCCGAACAGAATCGGCCATAAAACCAACACGCTGGATTTCAGGAAGCACTTTTTCCAGCGCCTTGGCGGCACCTGTGCTGGTAAGGATAATATTATTAAAGATAGAACGGTTTTTTCGTAAATCGCCTGCACCGGCTTTGGGAACCGAATCGAGGATACTTTGCGTGTTGGTGCTGGCATGAATAGTCGACATGGAGGCCGTCATAATGTTGGCTGTCGACGGGTTCTCAAGCAACGGCTTCATCATATGGGCCAATCCGGTGGTAGTACAGCTAGCGGCCGAAATGACATGGTGCTTCGCCGGATCAAAATCGAGGTGATTAATACCATACACGAACATGGCGGTATCAGAAGGCATTACAGCACCCTGGTCTTTTACCTTGAAGGGAGCACTGAGAATAACCTTTTCAGCGCCGGATTCGAGATGCCCGCGCAGGCTTCCCTTCGGTGAATCGGGTTCCGCCAGCGGGTCGCTAAAAACCCCAGTGCAGTCGACAACCAATCGCACCTGATTCGCCTCCCAGGGAATTTTTGCGGGATTACGTTCCGTCATTAAAATTTTTACCAGACACCCTTCGATCCGCAAGATTCCGTTTTCCGGATCCACAATCTGCGAACCTTTCCCCTTTGTTCCATAGCCATATAAAAATTTCTCCAGCGAGCCATAAGTAGAGTCCTGCTCCAATACCTGCACAAGCGCCTCCAGGTTTTTACCCACCTGACGGCCTACGTTGATTACATAAGCATCAAAATAGCCTTTTGCCAGATGATTCCACAATGTAAGTTTCCCAATTCGCCCCAGGCCATTGATACCCAGCACGTTTTTACCTTTTAAGTAGTCAGTCATTACAAAAAATTTAATATTGATTAAACGTATCGCTAAAACTTTGATTCTCAACTAACATATA
>RZYD01000245.1 GCA_009930445.1 Bacteroidia bacterium
AGCCGGTGAAGTTGCGCTGCAGCATAATACCAGCGGACACGCAGTTAATCATGCTACCCGTGGCGAAACCGTGGCCCTGGATACCCCGATTACCAATGTAACTGACCTGAATCGTTCAATCCTTCTGGGATACAACGTATGGAGAAATGGTGATGCAGTGGCTTATGTGCCTGCACCCGATACCTCTTATCAGGATATGAATCTTACCCCTGATACCTATTCATATTGTGTAACCGCCATCTATGACGAAGGTGAATCTACCCCAATCTGTGCTGAACCGGTCACTGTTAATGCCAAAGGTATCCTTGCGGGTACGGTTTATGACGGAGTCAGTGGTACTGTAATGCAGGGTGCAACCCTCACAGTCGGTGAATATACGGCTACTACAGGGTATGACGGATCCTATGAAATGGTTCTCCCCTCCGGCACCTGGGAAGTAATGGCTGAAAAAGCAGGCTTTGCTCCTAAAGTGAAAACAGCTACCATTTATTATGATCAAACTACTGTGCTTGATTTCAACCTTTATCCTGACGGTGTGGTATTTACACTTCCGTTCATGGAGCCATGGGATGGCGGTTTTGAAGAGCAGAACTGGACCTTCGATCCTGAAGAAGGAAACTGGCAGGTGAATGCTGGCTTTGGTGTTCCCGCACCAGCTGCAGAATTCTACTGGAGCCCCTCTGTGGAAGATTACAATTTCGCATTGGTTAGTCCTCAGATTGACGGTGAAGGTGTTGAAAACATCGCACTTTCCTTCGACCTGTACCTTTCTGATTACAGCTCTAATGGCCTTGAACACATGGGTGTTGAGGTATTCAATGGTACGGAATGGATTGAAGTGGCTGATTTCGCTAACACCGGAAATATTGAATGGGAAAGCTATCTTTTTGATATCAGTGAATACGCTGTGAATGCTCTCTTCCAGGTACGTTTTGTTGCCTACGGGTCTAATACATTCGATATCAATTACTGGGATATTGATAATGTGAAGATCTACGAACGGTTGCTTGCTGATTTTTATGGCCAGGTAACGGTTTGCCAAGGTGGTGCCCCGGTCGAAAATGCAATGATCACTGTAGGGGATTACGACCCTGTTTATACCGATGTTGACGGTTATTATAATCTTCAGGTTGAGTTTGGTACATATAATGTTTCCTGTGAATTTGACGGATATAATGTGGTAACAGCTACCGGTGTTGTTGTGGAAGAAGACTTCGAGTGGAATGTCTGTCTGACCCAACCCACTATGGAAGTGAATCCGCTTGAAATTTATGTGGATGTTATTATTGGCACCACCCATACCGAACTCGTCACTGTTACCAATAATGGTGATGGGCAGTTGAACTATAATACGGGTATTGATTGGATTTCCGATAATGATGTGGTAATTCCACCGGTTAATCCTGATTATCCAAGGTTAAATGTACCGGTATCTATCGGAGTTGCTCCGGAAGCTATTAATTTGACCGGTTACGTGGAAGAGCCTGTGGAACTGATGCGTGGCTCCTTGGCCTATGCCTTCGACGCTTACCCCGGAACCTATGGTTTCCATCAAATTGATACCGATGCGCCAGGTAACCCGATTGTTATTAATCCTGTGCCGAACTGGAGTGCCTTTGCTGGTGACTTTAGCGCTGATAATGAAACTATTATGTATGTTATCGACGCTGATGACAGTAACCTGAAAGCCGTGGATGTTATGACCGGTGAAGCAACCGTTATTGGTTACGCTTCTGCTCAGGGCGGTCAAAGCTGGACTGGCCTTGCCTGTGATAAATCCAGTGGTATTATGTATGCTGTTTCAACCGATGTCACGCAGTCAACCCTTTATACCATTGATTTGGGAACTGGTGCAACTACCGTGATCGGAAATACCGGTGTTGAAGGTATTATTGATATGGCCATTGATGGCACAGGTACCCTCTATGCTAACTGTATCGTTAATGACGCCATCTTCATTATTGATAAAGAAACGGCGGCCAGTACTTACCTCGGACAAACTGGTTATGATGCCAATTATGCACAAGGTATGGCCTGGGATCCTGCAACGGATATTATTTATCTGGCGGCTTATGGCGCTTCAGGTGAACTCCGTATCCTTGACAGAAATACGGGTGCTACTTCCCTTATCGGTGCTTTCGCCGGTGGTGCAGAAGTCACTGTATTTGGATTCCCGGGACGTGGCGAAACCTGGCTTACGCTTGAACCTACTTCCGGTGCTGTGGCTGCAATGAGTACTGCTGATGTTCAGTTTATCTTTGATCCTACCGGATATACTCCGGATATACCTAAGATTGCTGAGGTTACCTTCCGCTCTAACCCGAATATTGGAACTGAAACCGTTTATGTGGAAATGACGCCCAGAATAGGTATCGTAGAATTTGCTGATGTAGCGGTAAATGTTTATCCGAACCCGGCAAAAGAATATGTAAATGTAGAACTCTCCGAACAAGTACAAAGTTTCAGAATCCTGAATACCGTCGGTCAGGTGGTTTACGACCAAATGGCAACAGAAACCTTCTTCCAGGTCGATGTTCAGAACTATGAAGCCGGTGCTTATCTCATTGAGTTTACAACAAACGATGGTGTGACCTTCAACAAGCGTTTCGTTGTAACCAAATAGTCCTTTAATGGAATAACTTCTCGGAGCGGGGCCCTTTTGCACGGGGCCTCGCTTTTTTTTGTTGTTCTGCTTTTGCTTCTATTATCCAATCGTTTATCACTTCTCCCTTTCCTTTAAATTTATTGGAATTTCAGGTTTTCAAAAAAATCGCACCCATTACGAGCATTAGTCTGTTTTTTTTTATAAATTTGCGGCTTATCGGAAAAGTGCAAATAATTGTTTAATTATTCACTAATTAATCTAAACCTTAAATTATGAGAAGTTTTACACGATTGCTGAGCGTGTTGGTGGCGTTACTAATGTCATCCACATTTGTTCTTGCCCAGGACTTCGTGGAGATCGGAGATGGTTCCATTACGAGTTACAGAACTCCAGTGAACAATTTCTATCAGTACTCAAGGACTCAAAGCATTTATTTGCAGAGTGACCTTGGTCTTGACACTCCGGTTAACCTCACGAAAATTGGTTACCTAGCTTCGGATTGGCCGAATGCTTACACCTACAGCCAGATCCAGATCTGGATGGGGCACACCACAATGGATCAATTCACATCGAACGATGATTGGGTTGACGAATCAACTTTACAACTGGTATACAATGGCCCTATGTCCATCGCAGGGCCGGGTTGGGTTGAACTGGATCTTGATGATGCTTTTTTGTACAATGGTACAGATAATCTCATCATAACAGTTTATGACCCATTAAGTACCCCATCGTATGCCGGTAGTACTTACAAATGGTCTTGTACCGACCTGAATAACGGAATACGACGCGTATTAATGGGTTATAGCGACGGAACGGTATATCCTACCCTCTCTACGCTCACCTCTTATGTGGATCAGATTGCTGATTTGCGTTTGTACTATGAGTTTACAGGTGATGCGTTTGTGGAAGGTGTAATTACCGACGCGGTTACTACCGACCCCATCAACGGGGCACTGGTTTCCCTTGGTCAATCTTACCTTTACACCGGTGCCGACGGTGCGTATGCTTTCACTACTAACCCGGGACAACGTACGGTTACTGTAGAAAAACCTGGGTATGCTGCACAAAGTCAAACTTTTACCGCAGTGGTAAACGAAACTGAAGTGCTCAACTTTGCTATGGAAGAAGAAGCCAATCCGCCAGTAGGTGTTTTTGCTGAAGAACTTCCTTCCAATGTCGTGAATATCTCCTGGGGCGCTCCCGGTGCTTCTTACGAGATTATTTATGACGATGGTACAGCCGAAAATTATGCCGTATGGGCTCAGGGTGGTAATATGAATGCCCTCCGTTTTACTCCTGCCGGTTATCCTTGTGATGTACTCAGCGCTTCCATTTATGTTGGTGATGGTACTTATCCTCAGGGAGAAGACATCCTGCAACCTTTTGAGGTGGCTGTTTATGATGATAACGGAACGAATGGTTTCCCGGGCACGGAACTCGGTCGCGTAACCATTACTCCCGCTCAATTTGGATGGCTGTCGGCTGATCTTTCTGATCTTGCAGTAACTATCGAAAGTGGTGACTTCTACATCGTTATGATTCAGGGTGGAAATTATCCGGAATGTCTCGCTGTTGGCGTGAACGAAACGGCTCCATCTGTGATGAGAAGCTATAGCCGCAATGCTACCAACGGA
>RZYD01000246.1 GCA_009930445.1 Bacteroidia bacterium
GGAATTGGTAGACGCGCTAGTTTCAGGGACTAGTTCACATTCGTGAGTGCAGGTTCGATTCCTGTTCTGGGCACCAATACAGCAAAAAGGCTGTCCATTGTGTTAAACGGACAGCCTTTTTGCTGTATTTTCTTTACAGGCTTCTTTAGCCACTATACCCCATTTAAATATTTTTTGTTCACCCGAATTATAGTTGCCCGAAAAAAAACAGGGCAGCCTTCTCAAACTGCCCTGACGCTTACCGGATCTTTTGTTTGCTTTTACACAAACGCAAGAACTTGGGTTCCTTTAATGAATAACCTCTTTGTATTCCTAGTTTATTAACTTTACACACCCAAGTAACCATTCGACAGGAAAAAGTTGCCTGAATTTTATTTTTTTTCTTCCCCCATTTCATTCCGTGAATCCCATTCAGTACTTTTGCCGCATGCGTTGTAGGGTTTGGTTTATTTTCTTTTTCTTTATCCTGGCTACTGGAAAAACTATTGTGGGTCAGGACAGGCTCACCGGGACCTTGACTGGCCGGAAGGATTTTGCAGTCAATGATGTGCTTTGCGAGTCCTCTCGAACCTGTAATTCCTTTTTAAAAGTGATTTCCCGCTCCTCAGGGTTTCCCATTGATGAAGCGGCTTATTCTATTTTTTATACCTTTTCCTACCAATCCGATGCTCCCGGAATGGTCCATATTTCGCTACATCTTGACTCGATTGGAGGCACAACAGTTTTTCGTGGCTTTGATCTTGGATCCTATCTGATCCCTTCTTCCATTGAACTTGAATGGTTATATGTGGATGAATCCGGTATGAAAATTTTAGGCGGACATCGAGAACTGTTTCGCAAACAGGACAGGAATTTCGAATTTACTGCAGTCATTCCCGATGCGGTTACACCGGTATCCATTGAAATTTCTACCCTTCAGTTTATCTACCGTGAACAGGATTTTGTTGCGTTTGACTCTTTGTCACGCCGGATTCAACACTATTATGCAGCCTCCGAAGCCAGTGAAATTATTTTAGCGGCCATTTGGAATATCCCGACTATGGAATACAGCAATTTGCCGTTTGCTTTTTTAGCTTATTATGATTATTTGCGGGTGTATTATTGTATTCTTAATGAAGAATTTATTTGGCAACTTCCATTAAATCAATTGGATCCGGCCGATTTTTCAGGCGATAAACGACGACTTTCAGGCCGTCTTACCGGGTTAAAATCAGATATTGACGACCAATATCGGAAATGGAAAAAACTGATTCCGGATATACCCCCTGCGGTTTTTGCAAAGGCAGTATATGAACAAATTAATTCCTGGTTTTTGCTGGCAGAAAAAGTCGATTATCCCTATCAGGATTTTTTCTATTCCCTGGGGAAGCTTTCCGGATCTACGGCTTCAGGTGCCGGGCTAACTGATAGTTTGACTTTTTTATTTTCTGATGACGAAGCGTACCGCAGAGAATTTTGTGAAGTGACCGCCGGATATTTTCTCGATGCAGCCGCAATGGCATTGCAAAATGAAAATTTCACCCATGCCATCACGCTTTGCGATAATGCTGCTCTCTTTTATGCTTCCCGACGTCAGGACAGCCTTGTGAAACAGGCATGGTCTGGATTGTACAATGCCTATTTGCTGATTGCCCGACGGACTCTTACCATTGGTAATTATGAGTTTGCCGAGCAGTATCTGAATGAAGCCCATGCCCTTTACCTCCGGGCTAATGGATTGATACCCTCGGATGAAGGTGTTACTTTGCTGTTTAGTCATTTGTTTCAGGATATGTATGATCAGGGAGCCCGTTCGATGGCAAAGCCTGCACCCCGCGAAGCGTTATTTTTTTTCCGCGAAGCCTTTCGCATCGATTCGGCTTATTGCCGGGGAGCGCAAAGTTTACAGGTACAGCATAAGTTGAATCAGCTTCAATATGATGTCTATTACAGCTACCTCGATGAAGCAACCGTTCATCTTCGCGCTAACCAGCTGGCGGAGGCGCGTGATTTCTATCAAAAAGCATTGGCTTACCGCGAGGAAAAAGGAATGATAAATCATGACGCTTTGCTGGATAGCCTGCGCCATAAAATTGAGTTTAGGGAGTATACGAACCGGTTAACCCGGGCAATCGAGCGGGAATCGGTTGACAAAAACCAGGCCATGGTAGGGTTAGAGCAGGCCGCCTGGTATTATAAATCATATGTAACCGGGATTGATACGCTGTGGAACCATGCGGTGGAGGCATTGGTTGTTCCTGCGATTCTTGATGCATTAAGCCGGTGCCGGGTTTTGGTCTGGGGCGGAAAAATGGAGCAGGCGCAAGTGGCAATGAACGACATTTTCCGCCGGATGGAATTCTATGACCTGGTCCAACACAACGCCCTAAATGCTCCGTATATGGCGCTGGAAAAGAAAATTGAAGCCCATGCCTGCCATCAGTTGGAATCGTTATACCGCAAAACTATTTTTTCCGTTCAGGAAGCCATTCGTCGTCATGATTATGCCGATGCTGCAACCCAATTGCACCAGTTGTCCCTGCCCCAACTGGCCAACTGTGAAATGGATTGCAGTGCCGCCGATAGTCTCCGGAAGCGCTATACACTACATTTTTCCTATTTTTTAAGGGTTGATACCTGCCGTACTGCCTTAATTTACCGTGATGCTGAACAGGCCGCGGCTTCCTATGCTTCAGCCTTGCCCTTAGCCGATTCCTTACGTGTTTCCGATAAAACCTTTCGGCCAGTCCATCTGGATGCGCTGCTTACGCTCTATAAACGGGATGATATGGCAATTGATCTGGCCCGATTACTGAAAACTACTGCCCCGGAGGCCGCCTGCCGTTTGTTGCGTTTTAACGCTGCCCGTGGAAAGAATAGTTTGCTTCCGGATAAACGCTTACTACATGATCTTGGTGTTCTGTTGGCTAAACGCGATATCGTCAACCAGCGCACAACCGGCCCCGGCGTCTATTCGGGCAACATGAAAGCCCTCAGGCCCATTGAAAATGCCTATAATCTGACTGTAAAAGCGAATACTAACCGTTTTTATGCATTCCTTGCCCTTTTGTTCTTTTAGTTTTGTGGCTTTGATTGGGATAACGGCGAAACATGTTTTTTTTTATTTTGTGTAAGAACTATTTTTCGGGGCCTGGTTTAACAATAGGTTCATTTTGCGTATTGAAAAGAAAAAACATTTTAATAATTTAGGGGTTTATTAATTAAGAATGATAACCCCTTTAATTGGTACTAGAATGGATAAAACGGATAACAGGGTACTTGAAATTATTCCCGATGTGCATTGGATAGGTGTATTGGATTATGATATCGTGACTTTCGATGTCGTAATGGAAACCCGGTATGGCACAACATACAATAGTTATTTTATCAATGCAGAAAAAAAGGCGATTATTGAAACTTCCAAAGAGAAATTTTGGAAAGTTTACGAAGCAAAAATCCGCCAGGTGACCGACCCTGCGGAGATCAGGTATATTATTCTTGATCACACCGAGCCGGATCACTCCGGAAATGTACGGAACTTGCTGAACTTAGCGCCAAATGCAACGGTTATCGGGAGTCAGAATGCCATACGGTATCTTACAGATATGATCGGCGATGGTTTTAACCACCGGGTGGTCAAGGATGGGGATACGCTGGATCTTGGGAATAAGACCCTTCGCTTTATCAGCGCTCCTAATCTTCATTGGCCGGATTCCATCTACACTTACCTCGAAGAAGATAAGCTCCTTTTTACTTGTGACTCCTTCGGGGCACACTTTGCTCACCCTGCCATGTTCGATGATCTTGTGGGTGACTGGAGCGACGCCTTTGACTATTATTTTGATGTGATCCTTAAGCCATACAGCAAATTTATGCTCAAGGCCATAGAAAAGATACGTCCGTTGGAAATTGCTGCCATCTGTACAGGCCACGGGCCAATCCTCCGTTCGCACTGGAAGGAAATCGTTGATAAGTCGGAACAACTTTCTAAAAAGTATCTGGCAAAGCCTGAGAGCAAATTCGTGTATATTCCGTATGTTTCTGCCTACAATAAAACGGGTATGATAGCTCAAAAGATTGCGGAAGGAATCCGGCAGATCGATGGGCTGGAAGTGGAAGTACAGGATATAGAAATGACCCCCATGGGCGAACTGGAGGAAAAGCTGACCCGTTGTAATGCCCTGATTGTTGGATCTCCTGTGATAAACCAGAACATTCTGCTTCCCGTTTATCGCCTTTTTGCACTGATTAACCCGTTGCGTG
>RZYD01000247.1 GCA_009930445.1 Bacteroidia bacterium
TTTATCACGAAAACCTGCACACGACGCGAGAGGTATTATTTGAAGAGATAAGAACAGATGCAATTTACGGATGGAGCGATAACTACATTCGGGTTCGGGCAGACAAAAGCCTGGCTTCACATAACGAATTGAAAAACATAATATTACACACTTTCGAACCCCATGAAGGAGTAATTATCGGAAAACTATCAACACCGTGAGAAAAAAATCACTACTACCGGAAATCAACAAGATTGTTATTGCAGCCGGAAAATATATCCGTAGGGAATCTAAACACATTCGCCCCAACGACGGCAAGGACAAAGCGTACCATGATCCGGTCAGTTTTGTTGACCACCGGGCAGAGGAACTTTTGGTTAACGGATTATCGTCGCTGCTTCCCGATGCAGGTTTTATTGCTGAAGAGGGAACAGGAGAACGAAATCCAGATGGATACAACTGGGTTATTGACCCACTGGATGGAACCCTTAATTTTCTACACGGTATACCGGTGTACAGCATTTCAGTGGCATTGGCTGAAAATGCGCATTTATTATCGGGCGTTGTTTACGAAATAAACCGTAACGAAATTTTTTATGCCGAAAAGGGGACTGGCGCCTACTGCAATGGAAAAGCAATCAGGCACTCCAATATTCTTAGGATGGAAAACAGCCTTTTTGCTACAGGTTTCCCGTTCCGCGATTACTCCCGGATAAAACAGTATCTTTCCCTTCTTCAGTTGATGATGAATGAAACCAAAGGCATCAGACGAATGGGCAGCGCTGCAGTGGACCTTTGTTATACGGCAGCAGGACGATTTGAAGGGTACTTCGAATATGGGCTCAAACCTTGGGATATTGCTGCCGGAATTGTTATTGCCAGAGAAGCAAAATGTATTGTATCTGATTTTCAGGAAAATGAAAATAATTGGAGTGGTGAAGATATTTTAGCCGTAAATCCTTATCTGTACCACGAATTCGTTAATTTTGTCCAAAAGCATTTTAAAATATAAGTATGACAACAACTGGCAGGATCAACCCAAGGGTTTTATTTCTTCTCCCAACCGCACTGTTTCTCATGAGTCTATTGTCCTTTTTTCCGGCAAATGGACAAAATGAAACCTCATCGGATGCTGTATTAACCCCTGAAAAAAAAGAGACTGTGTACGTTTTTGAGATCAGGGAAGAGATTGCCAAACCTGTATGGAGAAAGACACAAATGGCATTTGATGAGGCCATCGATACAAAGTCGTCATTAATTCTTATCCACTTGAATACTTATGGGGGTCAGGTGGATTTTGCCGATAGTATCCGTACCCGAATACTGCAGTCAACAATTCCGGTTTATGTATTTATCGACAACAATGCCGCCTCTGCCGGTGCCCTGATATCCATTGCCTGCGACAGCATTTATATGCAGCCGGGAGGAAATATCGGGGCGGCTACCGTGGTCAACCAAAGCGCCGAGCAACTACCCGACAAATACCAAAGCTATATGCGCGCCATGATGCGGTCAACCGCCGAAACCAATGGACGGGATCCACAAATTGCTCAAGCCATGGTAGATCCGGATGTAGAAGTGGAAGGGATATCAGAAAAAGGAAAAGTGCTCACTTTTACCACACAGGAGGCCTTAGACAATGGTTTCTGTGAAGGTATAGCCAACAACTATCAGGAAGTAATTAAAAACTATACCACGCTGCAAAACCCGGAAATTGTTGTACAAAAATTAACGCTCCTCGATAAACTGATAGGTATGCTCATCAGCCCGGCAATTTCCGGGTTACTAATTATGGTAATTATTGGTGGAATTTATTTCGAACTGCAAAGCCCGGGAATTGGTTTCCCGTCGATTGCTGCCGTGACTGCAGCATTAATCTATTTTGCGCCCTTATACCTTGAAGGACTGGCTGCGCACTGGGAAATAGCAATTTTTATTGTGGGCATTATTCTCGTTATGGTCGAGATTTTTGCCTTGCCGGGATTTGGCGTTGCCGGAATTAGCGGAATTCTGCTAATTATGCTCGGATTAAGTTTCAGTATGGTTGGAAATGTTGGTTTTTCGTTCTCTGCCGAACAGATAGAAAAACTGTTCACAAGTATTATGGTGGTAATAATTGCCACCACCGCCGGCGTTGTATTATCATTTTTTCTGACAAAAAAACTCCTGACCAGCAAAAATCTGCATTTTGCGCTGAATACGGTATTGGATAAAAACGAAGGTTTTACGAGTTCAGAAAACATACAATCGGAGTTAATCGGAAGTACGGGTATTGCCAGAACCGTCCTGCGCCCCGGAGGAAAAATTGAAATTAACCAAGTGGTTTACGATGCGGTAGCCGAAACCACTTTCATTGAAAAAGGCACCCCGGTAGTAGTAACAAGGTATGTGAACGCACAACTATTTGTAAAAAAAACGAATCAAAACAGGTTGAACACCGAAGAAAAAAGCGAACAATAGTTTACCGTTAGCTTATATTACCCTTTAATCTTACTTTCAACGATTTCAAGTATTTTATTTTCGCGTTCAGCGGCGAGGCGGTCAATCTCAGCGGCTCTTTTCAGAATATCCTCCACAAAAGCAGCATCGTCATAACCGGCGGCATTAATTTTCACATTCAGGTGCGCCCCACGAACTCCTGCACGGGCAGCCAAAGCACCCACACCTGCATCACTGACCGAATTCGGATTGCCTGTTTCAGCCATGGCCTCCATCACCTGCATAGATTCATAACACAAAGACATCACTTTAAATGGCACCTGTATGGCATATTTTGTAGCTTCCTGAATGGCCATTCTGCGAAGATTTTTTTCTTCTTCTGATTTTTTTGGCAGCCCAAATGCATCCATAATCCGGTTAAAGGCGCGGGTGTCTTCATCCACCAAAGCATTTAATGCCGACTGGTAACATTTGCCCTTTTCTGCCCAATGGCTGAATTCCTCCCAACGGTTGTCCCAACCCCGTTTATGGGCCGACAAATTCGCAACCATTGAACCCAGCGCAACGCCCAGGGTTCCCATATACGCTGCAATTGAACCCCCACCCGGAGCAGGCGATTCACTGGCTGTTTCTTCAGCAAACGACGTCAACGTCATATCAACCAATGGTTTTGAAGATTGATTTCCCTTTTGAAGAATATATTCAATAATCTTTTTATCCGGATCAAAAGGATATAATTCATCCAGCCCCATGGATTTAACAGCAATTTTTATTATTTCCTTATCGGAGATGCCGAGTGAACGCTGCTGTTTTTTCAGATAATGTTTTCCGGCATCGAGCATAGCCTGCAGCGGAATCACACCCACCAACTCCGATCCGGTAACACGGATTCCACGGGCGGCCGCACACCGGCATACCTCGTCAAATGCTTCGTGTACTGATGTTACAGTAATATCGGTAAGGTTCATGGAGATTTGCGCAACACCATATTCTTCGATAAACCATCCGATCGCTTTAACACATTTCAAACTGCCGGGAGTATAAACCTGATTTCCCTGCTCGTCTTTAACAATTTTTCCGGTTATCGGATCGCCATCACGCAAAACACGCCCTTTTTCACGCACATCAAAGGCAATAGAATTTGCCCGACGGGTTGAGGTGGTATTCAGGTTAACATTATAGGCCACAAGAAAATTCCTTGCCCCCACAGCCGTCACCCCACTCTTTGCTACCTGTTCCGTAAATTCAGCCGGTCCAAAATCAGGTTTCCACTCAGGGGTAATAATCCGTTCGCGCACCGCTTCATATTCACCACTTCGGCAGGTAGCGAGGTTCCGGCGGTTTTCTTTCCTTGCAGCAAATTCATAACAATAAACAGGTATTCCCAATTCATCGCCAATACGACGGGCCAGATTACGGGCATACCCCACAACTTCCTCCATAGAAATATTAGCCACGGGGACCAAAGGGCAGACATCGGTTGCACCAAAACGGGGATGTGCGCCATGATGTTTGCGCATATCAATGAGTTGAGCTGCTTTCCTGACCGCGCGAAACGCTGCTTCACACACCTCATCCGGTGTTCCTACCAAGGTTACAACCGTGCGGTTTGTCGCTTTTCCCGGATCCACATCAATCAGGCTAACCCCTTCCACCGTTATAATCTCGGCTATTATCTGATCAATAATATGCTTATCGTTCCCTTCACTAAAATTAGGAACACATTCGATTAATTGTTTTGACATAACTGTTTTGGTTTTAGTTATTTTCTACTGCAAGCCTGCCATTGATAAATACTTTCCACACTTTATTATCCCC
>RZYD01000022.1 GCA_009930445.1 Bacteroidia bacterium
TCACCACTCTCTGCTTCAATAGGGATCATCTCACCACCACTTTCATGCGATTTGCCAGTTAATACACCTGTTGCCCCTTCCCGGGCGGTAGGCATTTTATACGATCCATTTACTTTATTTTTTATCCCAGCCATCAACCCCATGTATAGGGCTGAAGCACCAAGACCAATCACCCATCCAGCAGGACCTCCAGTTTTACTGTATTGCTTAACAATCTCCGTCACCGTAGTAAATATGTTAGCAGCCTGCATTAATGATTCTATCTTTTGTTGTATCTTTTGCGCACGCCGTTGTTCTTCTAATGCTTCTGTCCTTTGTTTTCGTAATTCAGCCCGTTTCTCTCTCTCTAATTTTAATTCATTTTTTACATTATCGTAATTGTTAGCATACCCCTCTATTAATAAATCTTTCTCACGGTCTAAATCATTCTGTAATTCCCCAATCCTATTATCACTTGCAGCAATTAATTCGTCATACTTAGACACGATAGCATTTATAGCCTCCTCCCATACATTCACCATCTCTTTAGCACTATCACTCATAAAAGTGACCGTACTACGGATGCCTTCTTGTTGATCAGAAGTCAGGGAACCTATTACCATCTCCTCCTCCCCTGTCTCCGGATCTGTTTTCGTCTCTTTTGTTTTCCATGTAAATAAATCCAAAAAGGTTTTCCCCTTACCCTTATCATATATCTTCCTTTTTATCTCATCTATAGTATACCCAAGGGCTTTCAACTCTTTCTTATATTCATCAATTTGTTCTTTTGTTAAATCATCTGTTGAATCTTCTAATAATTTATTTAACCTCTCTTGTTCTCCATTTAAGGATTTTAACTGATGTGTATATACTTCCATGTCAGCATAATAATCCGACATCCCTGTCTCCCCTAATCTCCGTTTACGATTCTCTACCCAATTCGCATATTCATCATTTACATAATCAAATGTTATCTTCGCCTCATTCCGGATTTTATTCCATGTAAGCACAAAATTCCATTGTTTTTCTAATTTTACTGACTCTTCTGTTAAATCTTTTATCTGCTGTTTTATATCTGTAATAATTGCCGCTAATTCCTGTGTCGTAACTTTGCCTGATTCCAACATAGAAACATAATTACTATCTACATTTCCACCTAAATCTTGTAACTCTTTGACAATACTTATCATGTCATCTACACCCCCAGGAGTAGTAAGCAACGTCTCTAATTCCTCTGAAATAGCATCTGAAACATTAATCATTGTAGTCCCCGTGTCCTTAAAGCTATCTTCATAAACATCTAAAGCATTAGATACCCCCTTTATAATTCCTAATTGCCCATTCCAAGTACGACGCATCTCGGCAAATCTTTTTTTATTATCCTGTATAGCCTTATCCCCCGTATCTAAATTAAAAGGATCTTCCTCCACTAATTGCCTATATGCCTCCTTATTTTCTTTAACATAATCCCGCAGTAATGTCTTCGATTTTAAAATAAACTCATTATAATTTGACATCTGTAACTGTAACCTCTCATCAGAGTTTTCTACTGTTATTTTACTTAATAGATGTTGATACTCTGTTTCTAATTTTATCAATAATAAATCCCTTGCCTTTGTATCTGTATATTCTTGTAAGATATAAGCCTTCCTCTCCTCATAAATAGCCTTTAATACTTTCGTTAAATCTGTTTTTTCTTTTCCCCCTGACTTTCCACCTGATTTATCCATCAACGATTCCCATAAATCCAATAAAGGCTCTTTGTATGTCTCCATAGCATCAATATTAGCCTCTAAATATTTTACGGTAGCTAAGTCACTTTTTGTTAATTTCTCTCCCTCACCATAATTAGTTAAAATCTTATCCCTCTGCTCTACTAATGATTTGTATTCTCTATTCCATTTCTCTAATGCGTTTTTTACCCATTCTGCCTCACCTGTAATACCCATCTTAAATTGATTAGCGAAAAATCTCTCTTCATCATATTCTGTGAAAACTAATCCTGCATCTTCAGCCTCCTTTTTTACTTTTGCTAAGTCATCAGCCCATAACCCGGTCTGTTTTAATATATCACCATAAGTATTTCTTGTTTTTTGAAACTCGAAGCGATTAAGTTTGTTTATCTTTAAAACCTCTTCCATCCCCTCCTTACTAACCTTTACAGTGATAGTATCCCTTTCCGCCTCAAGTTTATTAAGCTCATTTAATGACGCTATTAACTCTTCAATCATCGCTTTTTGCTCTAAATATGCTTTATTATCCCCATGCTCTTTTAATTTTTTATCTATTTTAAATAAAGCCCCTTCATATAATTTCAAAGGATCTAACCCATATTGGTTCAGCTTCTCTGCTTGTTTCTCATACGTCTCTTTAAATAATTCCGCATTTTCATAATAAGCAGCTTCCGCCATCTCATTTACTTCTTTAAGATATTTATAGCTTTCTTTCGTCTCTTTTGTTTTATATTTTGAATATTCCGAAAATACTTTTCCCAATCCTTTTACTTCCCCAAAATCTTTACCTCTCGTTCGTGATTCTATTAACTTTATTATTTGTTCATTGCTCATATCTGTTAAGTCAATTAAATATTTAACAGCTTCTTCATCCTGATTATTAAGCAATTCTCTTATTTTTTTAACAACCTTCCCCTCCGCTTCTTTCATCTCTTTAACGGATGCAATATATTTATCATATTGTACATTCGTTTCGCCTTCTTGTTTTGACAAGCGTATTTTAATACCCCATTGTTTATTTATCTCTTTTAATAATTCTAATTGATCTATTAATTTCCCCTCCTCGTGGTCTAAGTTACTTAATATACCGGGATATTTTTCCTCAATTAAAGCATATAATTCCTCACGCTCTTGCATCGTTTTCTTATCTACCCCTTTTAATTTCTCTACCTGTTTTACCAAAGCCCCAATTTCCTGACGCTCATTCCCATATTCATCCCGAAGATTCTTTGCCTCTTTTTTTACCGCCCTTTGATGGGCTGTTAATTTTTTATACAACCCAATAGCGATAGGAATAAGCACTGGTAATAATCCTAATGCTCCTTTTAATGTAGCTTTCATCGCTGCCCCAGCTGTAGTAGTGGTTGTAATCGCTGTCCTTATGTTTATAATACTTGTTTTTAACGCATTAAACCCTTTTAAAATAATATTAGAACGTAAAGATAATAATGTACCTACTAATAAAGCCCCCACTTTAATCACTGTTTTCATGTTTTTAGCAAGTGATATTAACCCTTTATTAAACACACTCATCGTAAACCCCTCAGTATTCATTGTCTCTATAATAAAAGTTTGCCATGCACTCGCTACTTTATTTAACGAACCTTTTATTGTATCAACACGAATATTAGCCATCCTCTCACCAATACCATTAATATTTTCCATCGACTTAGCAAACTTATCTATCTCTTTAACACTACCCATCATAGAAGCCATAGCAGTAACTGCACGCTGATCTGTTATCTCAAAGGCATCCCCTAAGTCAAAACCTGCCTTATTCATAGTACCCATAGCGGCAATAAACTCATCGAAATTAGTAATAGAAAATCCCATCCGTTTATTCAACTCTGAATTACCATCTGCTAATTTTAATATCACATTTCGTAAGGACGTTCCTGCCTTACTCCCATACAATCCAGCATCTGCTAACTTTGCGAGTAAGGATGTAGTCTGTTCTATAGTAAACCCATATTTTTCCGCTACTGGGGCAATATACTTCATACTCTGTGCATATTTCTCCGTATCCAATGCACTCTTAGAAAACGAATATGCCATTGTATCCGTCACACGGGTCATGTCTTTTGCCTCAATTTTAAATGCTCTCAACGTACTCCCTGCAATAGCCGCATTTTCCCCTAATTCACCTCCAAATCCTGCACTTAAATCAGACACCGCTTGCGAAGCACTTACAATCTCTTTCGTACTAAAACCTAACTTCCCTAAAGCTAACTCCAACTCTCCCACTTGCATAGCCGTAAAAATTGAAGTCTCCCCAATATCTAATGCTGTCTGCCTTAATAACTTCAACTCAGAATTTGTTGCCCCTGTAACTGCTTTTACACCGGATAAAGAATATTCAAAATCAACTATTGTCTTCCCTAAATTACTTAACATCCTCACAATAGTGTACACAGAAGCTATTTGTACCGCCACTAATCGTAATGCCTCTGCTGTCTTCCGAAATCCACTTGATGTTTTATCCCCGGTTTTTTTTGCCTCATCACCAACTCTTTTTGTATGCTCTTTAACACTTTTTAATGTGCTTACTTGTTTCTCTAAACTTGTTATGTATTTTGTGTTTACCCTCTGTGCACTATTTAACTCCTTATATTTTGCTTTTAATTGTGTTAATTCATTCTGCAATTTATTTATTGCTGCAATCTGCCGTTCTACTATCTTACTATTATCAGTAGGCATCTTAACCTTTTTTACTGCCCGTGATAAATCATTTACTATCTTATTTACATTTGCTATATCACTACGTAACCCCTGAAATTGTGATTTTACAGCAGACACATAGCCAGCCATAGATTTTAATCCACCACCTCCTTTAGTTGCATCTATTGACTCAATAGCAGATTTTATCCCTGCCATTGTCTTGCTTATCTTATTATAATCAGATTGTAACCTTGTAACATATTTACTGATGCCATCCGTAGCTTTACTGGAAGCACCTATTGTCGTCGCTAATGCATTATTTAATGCTGCTATTTGTTGGTGTAATGCTTGAAACTGTGCTGTTAAATCATAACTCTGTGCCATTTTTTTCTAATATTACTGTCCATCCGAATTTTTTTGCTTTTATCACCTTCATTTTTAGCCCTATATCATTTGCAATATTTTCCGATTCCCTCTTTGCCCTTATCTTGCCTATAATTGTTTTATTGACCATTATTTTAAAAAATACAATTATCTGCACAATAGGATAATAGAGAATAACCCCTATGCTAACCAATGCCCATAAGATTAAGTAATGATAATCCCTTGGATTCTTTGATTTTCTTTTCTGCATAATCTATTAATGTATAATATTCAACAATATTCATTTCTTTTATGTTCCTCTTTGTGAACCCCTGCAATATATGACAGGTCTCTTCAAATTCTTTTATGTATATTATCTCAAAACTTTCTTTCCCTAAAAACCTATTTGGCTTAACCAATCCCCTATATTCAATACGATAACGATCTAATTCTTCCCCCTTATCTACTTCTATCCATTTTAAAAGTAATTTCTTTAATGCTATATTACGCATCTTCTCAATAGTACTCTTAAAACGCTGTGGGAAATACTCCCCTAATGTTTCAAATATTTCCTTGTTTATTTCATAATTTTTTTTTTTACCTCTTTAACCTTTAACCCGGCCAAACTATTAATAATTTGGCTTAACCCTTCTTCACTCTTATCCTTACACCTCTCATCATTAATGCTATACACCATAATAGCAAATACCTTGCTCTCTATGCTTACCTCTGAATTATAAATATTATAAATAGTCTGCCTTAAATTATTCACCTCTGTGATCACCTTCTCTGTATCTCCGGCAATCAAAATAATATCATTTAACTTACTACTTACAGCATTAAAATCATCACCTATATCTGACTCTATTGCTAAATATTTAGTATATAATTTATATAATTCTACGGTCAATTCCTCCGGATCACTATACATTAATACTTTTTTATTGCCAATCTTTACTTCTTTCATAAACAATAGGTCTCAGCATTTATGGATACGTCAATACCAAAATAAATATAAGGATAACGCATAGATATATAATCTTCAATATCCACACCTTGGAACACGTTCTCTAAGTCTTCCACATAATTATCAATAGAAAATCCCGTGGCAATCTGTTTGTATAGATATGTCATTAATATTTTCTCCCTACATAACGATACAATATCCGGGAAATAGGTTATGTCATCATCATCAATATAATCTACGTTGATAATAAATATCTGGCGCAAATTAAACGTCATAACATTATTATGTGATATCACCTTTTGCCCCGGAGGTCTTACTTCCTTCCCTGTCTTCATTATAAAATAACTAATAGGATTTGCTACATCTGAAGGCATTAGGTTAACCCTGTCTTTATCCTTCTTCTCTACCATATATCCTAATTTATCATTAAGACTACATTTTGAAGCAATGCCATACGTCGTTAACCATGGCATTGATACTTCTAATAAATTATTAATTTCTGTGATTGCGTTATCTAATTTCATAATATTGCGTGTATTGCTTTCATTGTGACTGAATTAATAAACTTATCCATTAATGGTTTTGATACCATCATCATGTTTTTAGCATATTCTTTATTCTCTTTCAACTTCTCATACGTGATAGCACTATTCTCAATCCGTAATACCATACCATTTATTGTAACATTAATACTACGATATAAGGAACCTGTATAATGAGCATCTACATAAGAAGTCTGTAATCCTCTCCTCTTTCTTTTTTTTACAGTGTATGGGCTATATTGAAACTGCGCATATCCTCCTCGTGAAGGGTCAATCATCCCCTTCCTTAGTTGTTCTTGAATACCCTCTTTTATTAATAATAATTGCTCACTGGAGAGACATTCCTTTATTAATTGATGTGCGTCAATTCTAACCGGTATCATATATATCCGTATTTAATCCCTTTTATCCCAGACCCAAAACAGGGCGAGTTTAATGCAGAAAAATCAATCTTTATAGATTTAACGGATTTATTTAAGTTCTGCATATACCCTAAATCACTAACTACACCACGCAATTCAGCACTGGCATAATTTCTTAACCTGTCAGTTATGTTATTCCCCCTTGTACAACTCTCTATTAACTTCATCACATCACAACTGAAAGATATCCCAATAGCATCAGAGAAGACACCCCTGTTTTCTACCAAATAATCCGATATATCACATTGTACACTAACAGAAATATTTAACCCATAATTGTTATCATATTGCTCTACTACATCACCAATATTAAACAATGTTCTATCATCATTAATATCAATAACATAGAAACTACAAATATTATAATATTTACTCCATTGGCGATAAGAAATATAATCATACGTTTGGTTTATACACCCTTTGCATGGTGTACGTGAAAAATCATATTTCCTGTTAATAGCATTGCCAATTATATCCTCTTCATAATAGCCAATATAAAAATATCCACCAGAATCATATTCCATGCTATTCCCAGAGATAACCTCGTTTAAATTAAACCATGTAAATTCTTTTGCTTGGATATCGGTCATCTCGAAAGTAAATACCGGGCTATCCTTAGAACTATGGTAACAATAAATCATTAGACTATCCTGCGCTGTATTCAGCTGAATCCCTATCGTGGGAATAGCAAGCTGCAAACCTATAGCACTGTGGGTGGCAATCCTTAACCCAACAAATCCCCCTCTTTTAACTACCTCATCTGAATATTTCCCACTACGATCAAATATTCTTAAATCACTAAATATCCCCTTTGTGCTTCCTATTAATTTTAATTCCTGTAGGAAATTACGCACTACTGTGACATACGACTTATTTAACATCCCTCGCATCTCTGTATATACAGTCCATTCCCATTTTGTGGCTTCAATACCGGGAGTTTCTGTATTGCCATCCTCTAAAGAAGTATAACTATAATCGCCATATTTTACTATCTCTCCTGTATTATATGTACCAACAACATATTCATCTGCATATTGATAAATATTTTCCGTCGCATAATAAATATTCTCGATAGTAGCTATAGGATGAAAATCAGTATTAAGGTATAACCCCGATTCTGACCCCTGTAAATCAGTTGGAACCCTTGGATAAATGGGTTTCCGTGGATTAGAAATCCCTAATAATCCACTAAATCCTGTTTTTATTGTTGTTGCGTTATACATTTTCTTTTAATTAAAAAAGGGGGTAGAATACCCACCCCCTCCGTTGTCATCTAACCATGAAAAACTACAAAGCTAACTGGGCTTTGAATATTGTACCCGGCACAGTTGATGGTGTACTATTGTAAGCAGTTACAAAAGAGTACCAAAAACCAATTTTAAATTGATCTTTTAATGATGCCTCATACCCTACTGAACTACGCCCTGCTTCTGCGGAAGAATCGTTACATGAACTTTTCCGATACGTTCCTACTGTAAGACCAGGGATCAACTCCATATTGCCCCATATCATTCCATCTCCCGCTTGTTGCCCTATCCGATTATCCTGCTCTATCCAATTTAACATACCCACTGATCCTGATGGGAACATATACATGACATCCCGATAACTGGTAGGTATAGTCAAATGACTATCGTAGTAATAAAAATGGTTTCCATTTTGGAACGCTAAATTTTCGGCATTCCCTGCCCCTTGAGCCATAATATACCTCACATAAGACATTACCCTTGGTGTAGCCACAATATTTAATTTAGATACATCTAAATTATTGTACAACATCATAGGATCAATCTCATTAAAGAACATATTTTGATTCGTAGTAGGCACAATAATAGAATTACCTGTAAATGCATACGGGTTCCCCTCAGCATTGTTCACCTGTGATTTGTTCGTCTCCAAATGAGATATTGCAGCTGTGTTTAATATACTCATTGCATTATCTATAATACCATCCATTTTGACTTTAAAATCACGTTCATATCCAATCACATTATCTCCATACTGCGAGGGAATCATGTGAAATCCATTCTCATAGTAAGCCCACGTTAATCCAACTTTTGCACTAACTGTGCTATTATCAATCATTGTACACGAAGGACTTGTAGTGACTTTTGTGCTATCGAAGTCAGGGCGCTGTAATACTGAAATATATTCTGCTCTACCACGTGCCGTTAAATTTTCTTCTAACTCATTGGCATTAACAGTATTTTTAGTATCCTGCATCACCGCAGTAATAGCCCCGTATCCTAAATTTTTCCTTTGTTCCCACTGATCTAATTTGGCATCATATTTTGCCATATATGTGGCGAGAACTGTATCTAAAAGATAAGCCATTTTTTTCGATTTTATTATTCTCTATTCACGATAATATGAACATCCCATCATTCATCTTTTGAGCCAATTCCCGTAAGCTCTTTAAATTTAGCCTGAAAATCTGGTGTGCCTGACTGTAATTTCTCGACTTCAATTAAATATTTTGTCGCCTCTATGTTTGTCATATTGCCGACTTTTTTTACTGACGCCGGACGCCCACCACCCCCAAACGATGTATTTAAATCAATTAAATCCTTGAACACGTGCTGAACCACCTTCTCAGCAGATAAAGGACGATAATCTTCCCCGATAAAGTCGTCGCTACTATTTTTCCAACGGGTAACATCACCATCTTTTTTGCTGTGTTCTACGATCGCATTAATCTCATCCTCAATAATTTTTTTCTTATATTTCTCAGGAATATCTTCACGGAACTTCAACCCATTCATGGCAGCACGCAATTCAGCCTTCAACTCATTCTTATTCATGCTCTCCAATAATTCCTGTATCTTATTATCCCTCTCCTGTAAATCCTTTTGTGCCTTAGCCCTAATATTTTCTACCTCTTCATCATGATCTTTACTGTCTGCTTTTTCTTTTAACTCGGTGATCTTTCGTTTTAAAAACTGATATGTTTTCTCCTCTGGTTTTTTCTTCTCCCCAGTTAATTCATAAATATCAGTATCATAACGGTCGTGGATCTCCCTTGTCTTCTCATCAATACGTTTTTCTACCTCCGTGATTATCTCGGTATTTTTGAAATTATCTAATAATTCTTTATATTCCTTGTCCGGAATAATATGGATTTTCCCTTCTGAATTTGTAATAGCTTCAATAGCTTTGTCTTTATCTGTATATAACATAGCCTTATTCTTTTTCGGTTTTAACTCTCATATATAATGATATTAATTTTTCACGGGATATATTCTTAGACACGATCTCGTTATTATCATATAAATATTCAATAATCTCATCCCGTGTCAACCCATCAAAATAACCAGCATCTACTTTCGTGACAATAGTTTTTCGCATCGGATCATGTAATACCCTGACATTATAAAAACCTTTTGCACTATTTTCTGTAAAACGCTTAAAGTCACGTGGGTAAAATTTCTGGATTATCTTACTGACATTATAATCCATCTTTTCACCCGTAGGAACCCTTCGTTCCATATATACATGAAACATATTTTGCTCCAGTTTATCAAACAGATAGCTTGCATCAATATTACCACTAATTTTCTCCATATTCTTTTATTTTTAAATTATTAATTTTTTCCTCAGCAGAAGAATACATTACAAATATACTATAAATTTCATTAATAGCAACATCATAATTATTCTGTTGTAAAATAAATGTTTCAATATCAATACCATGTTCCCTTTCAAACCTCTTTACATACTTATTGATATTGACATGAATATCTAACTGCTTAATATCAATCAACCCTTTGTCATATAAATTAATAGATTCTTCCAAGTTATATCCAGGACAAGGATCTAAATCATTGACTATCGCAATTTTCGTTAATTTTATTATATCCCCTTTAAACATATATTCGTTAATACTATTTTGGAAACTATCAATTATTACTTGGTTACTACCTTGTTTTTTTGCCATCTCTAAATTAGAATACATCGTTTCTATCGGTTTTAAATAAAAATCATTTCCGTAGTCAACAACTACCCTAACCGGCTTGTTAAACATCAAAGAAGCCAATGTACTATAAAGCCATGAACATATATTATTTAAGGAATCCTTATATTTTAATAATTTCTTTTTTTGGCTCTCAGAAGCATCTTCTATTTGATCTTCATTCTTAGCCGCATCATTACGTATATCCCCTTTCGTTCCAATTACATTTTTTCTGATCTCATCTTCTAACCTATCGATCTCATCAACGATAAACTCCATGTTCTCTACAGGAATAGATTTTATCACCATAGGATTACGCATCATATCAATACCTTCCTCTGCTAAAGGTATCTCAATATGTGCCCCTCCGGCCAACCTGCCTTTTTTACCTACTTGTACACGCTCACTGATCTCTTGCTCATTAAAATCATCCTCATCCTGTTCATAGGTGATTATAATTGGAAATGGTGCATAGGTATCAGAATATTTTTTTGCTGTCTGGAAAAATAAAAGCCAATCTAAATTACTTAAATCCTTTGCGATAGGACTCTCCCTCATATATTTATTTTCTTCTGATATATATACATCCCAGAAACACTCAGCAGGACAATACCCTAAAGTATGCGAAGATGTGATTATCTGCCTCCCTATCTTATTATCTTTATATTCATATACATTATATGAATCCGCATCATATGCATTTATTGTCTGTATCTCATCATCTAATACACCCAAAAATATTATACTATTAATCCTGTTATTGTTATCCCACGACAAATATAATAAATTCGCTAAATCTATAAAATAATAATAAGGATCTCCCCCATCCTGGGGCTTGTCACAAATAACAATAGAATTAATGTTATTTCTTAATTTCCGTATTACTTTCTTCCGCCAGTAGTCATCAATCCCGTTATTGATTAAATAACGATTGAAAATATTTAACTCGTTATCCGGGAGTCTTACTTGTCTGCTATAATTCGCGGATTCTAATACCCTCCCTATCTCATTGAAAATATCATCCGTGAAATTTATTGTTTTTAAGGGAGGCGATATAAGGGATAAAAAGGTTTCTACCTTATCATTAGGAAGTATTTTTTCAACTAAATTCGCTTTAAAATCGTAATAATAATAACACTCTCGCAAAAATTTATTCTTGCTTAGGTATGGTTTGCAATGAAAATCAATTCGATCCTGATACTTAATAGCTTCATCGACTTGATTTTTCCCTTGCCAATGACGTATTAAGTTTTCTATTTGGTTTTTGTTTAACACTTTTTATTTTTTTTATCAAACCATCTTCAAAATAATAATCACTCCCCTCTTTAATTTTCATTGGACACATAGAGTTTGTCCCCAAACGAAGCTGTAACTCCGCTTGGGGAAAACTCATTTCATGCACAATACCTTTAGTGTCTACTAATTGTATCATCTTCATAACATACTAAATTGACAATGGATTCCAAGAAGTAATCTCCTTAGTCATTGTAAAGTTATCACTCCAATCCTCACTAAACATAATCTTCCCGTTATTGTAATCCGGTTCAGAATATCCTCCAATCCTACGGTCACTGACTGAAAATTGTCTAATAGGGAAGCCAGTCGCTGTGGTTGTTGATTTCTCATTGTAAACAATCTGGTTGTTCTCATTTACAAGAAATACATCCACTTCACGACATGCCATATCCTTCAATTCAGCAGCCATCCCTTTCTGCAATGAATAAAAACGGAAAGTAAAGGTAGTGGGTTCTAACCCTACTACTAAAGGAACTCCATTAAGAGTTTCATTGCCACCGCCAAATTCACTCACATCCCCGGGTTCAAATTCTGGATTGCCAATCAATGGGCTAAAAACACATCGATCTGTTCCTATAGAAATCTGTTTTGCTGCCCAATACGTGTTTGCTGCCAAAGAGGCGATAACATATTCTGTTCCCCTGTCTACAAAAATAAGCCGTTGGATTTGACCGGTATTAACCGGGCAGGGATCAATGGCCGACAATGTAGGTATTACTGTTGGAACAGGACATACACAAGTTTTCATATTACTGTATTTTTAAATTACTGCGACGACTTTTTTTTAAAATCTGCAATACCCTTATGCAGCCACTTTACAAAAGTAAAGTTTTTTTATAAAAAAACAAAATTTTATTTTTTTTCTTCAAATAATTTTTTATATAATTGAGTCACTTCATCTTTTTGTGTCTTAATATTCCAGATTGTCCTCTTGGGATGGGTATAACCTAACGCCACATGAGGCAATACCATTAGGTTTATATTTCGATCTCTGCAAAAACTACTGAACCATAAATCAGCTACATTCTCACTTTTAAAATCATCGTACCTGATAGAAACATCTTCTAAAGTAAAACATAAACAACCAGTACCAATAACATTAACATAATGATATCCTATCACATCTAATAAACAAGAATATGCAACTTTGAAATCTTTTGCATAATTGTTAACGTTATCCCCCATTATCTTCCCGTGATACCCAACAGGCGTTCCCAACCTAATCGTATTGTCGTGACATTGGTTAAAAAAAACTTCATTATAAATTAAATCATCGTCTAAAATATAAATAACTGTATCTTTCAACTCCTCCACTTTATAAAATTTCTCTGCATCCCCTTTTTCATTATTCCTTAGAATAGGGGTCACATTTTTAATATTCTTTAACCATGTAGGAATAGTCTTATACTTATTCAGCATAATTCTTAATTCATCAACATAAGGAATAATACTTTGTACCACCTTCTTTAAATCTTTTTCCCTATCAGGGATTGTAGCCATCTGTGCTACACGTCGATTTATCATCCTTTTATCCATAATATTTACCGCCTTACGTTTTATTAACACATTATTCTCTTTTATTATTGGCAATATTTTTGTGAACTCAGGGGTAATCCTTGCTAATAGCTCCATAGCACGATAAAAACCCGGATTTAAACTGATAATCTCCCCTAATAATTTCCTTGCCTCATCTAATTTGTTCATTGTATAATAACAAACAGCTTCCATATATAAGGCATCTAAATATAAGTCAGTATATCTGCCATACGTAAACCGACGTACTTTAGAATAACAGTCTACAGCCTCATACATATTCACGTGATTCATAAACTCACGCCCTAAATAATACCACATATCTGGATCAGTATTATTTACGTTATTCAAATATTTAGATATAATCCGCATCCTTAAATCAGGATCATTTTTTCTGGACGTACTAACCCGGGCGGTAATATTAATATTACTATCCACAAAACCCTGTATTTCTGTTAATCGATTATGCGCCGGTCTATACCATTTATTGCTTTTCTTATGTACACGCAACTGAAAACAAGTCTCTGTAGGTAAGATAACATTTATCCTTATCCCATTAAACCAAGGATGATTAGCATTTTCTTCCAAAATCTTCTCTATCTCTGGTACTGCATTCTGCCCCTCTAAAGTTTCATCACAATCTATTGTCAATATCCAGTCGTTTTTTGCTTGTTGTGTACACGCATTCCTCGCATGGGAGAAATCATCCCTCCATTGATATGGACTTAAAATTTTTAAATTATCTCCTTTGTATTTCTTTAATTCCTCAAAAGTATCATCTGTGGAACCAGTGTCCATATACAATATCTCATCAGCTTTTTGTACTGAATTAATACATTGTAAAATATAATCCCGCTCATTTTTACCAATAATCGCTACTGAAAATTTCATAGTTTTAAATTAAATATTGTTTATAATTTGTGAGTATAAATTCCTGCTCTTTTTTGTTTTTTTTGTTCACAAAATTAAACTCCTCACTAACAAAAAAGCTATCCCATAGATTTCCCATGTCTATATATGAATTTTTCCCATCATCCTTAAACTTATCAATAATTATATCTGTGATCACCCCGGCATTAAATAAATAAATATTATCCTTGAATACATTATTGATCATTTTGATATGTTCTATCACCATATCTATACTTAAATGATAATTCTTATCCGGCAACTCTATATGAAGCATATTTGGGAAATCCCGTTCTACATATCTAAAACGACTGCCTCCAACAAAGATAACATTTCTTTTATTTAATAATTCTATTAATGAAATAAATAATTTAGGATCATTGTATTTAATAGCATATAACCAATCGTTATCCATGAATTTTAAATGACTGTTAATCTCTTTGAAGTAGTCAATAACATCACAATATAGTTTTTTTTTATTGTATAACCCTACTTCATTTAAAGATAAAATATAATCATCTGAATATTTATATTCTTTTATAATTACCCGCAACTCATTCGTTATCCCAATATCATTAGAGCCATCCTTATTTACCGCTTTCCCAATAATATATTCCATTGTTTTTCTATTAAAAGTAGAATATTTAAAATGTTCTAACCGGTTGATTTTATTTATAAAATATTCTGGTGACTTTTTATAAAATAGATTCATTTTGTATATGTTTGATTTAAGTTTTTTAATCCTATTATATTCCTTGTAGACCTACACCAACAATATTTCTCATTGGTAATTAAGGGATTTTTCTCTCTTTCATATTTATTTAATTTGCTATCATGCCCTCCATGTATTACAAATGAGTTTCTTACTTGGTATATTACCCCTTGCTTTTTAAAATAATCCGTCAATTCTCTTCCAACCCCGGTTCCTGTCTTACATAAATATTTTCCTGTATATCCCGGAAACTGATTGTATCTATCCATAGTTGTCAGAAAACACATATCTACATAATTACTGGATATTACCTCTTCATTATCGACTTCATAGATATTAATATGATGATTATACCATTGATTCCTTAATGCCCCTGAGCTGACATTTAATAAATTTAATGCTGATATTTCCGGTAAATTTTGGAATATTATTAATGCCCGGGAAAATATATTTTCTATCAACCGTATATCATCAGGAAAAATAAACACATATTTGTTTTCTGTTTCCCTTACCTTCTCCAATAATACATTCTGAGTCTTGTAATAACCTTCACGCCCATTATTGGGTTGGATTTTATAATATATGTTTTTTTTAAACTTACCTAACACCCTTAATGTATCTTTATAATTATACGTACTCCCATCATCTACCACTATCACGGTAGCATAAGGTAATAATACATAAATATCATTTAATAAGGTTTTCAGCTTATCAGGACGATTGTACGTTGTAATTCCTATTGTTATCATTAGGGATATATTCGTAATCTTGTTTTTTGACTTCTATGTTTTGGTAAAGTTGAATTTTATCCATGCGGGTAATAAATTCAACAGTTAAATACTTATAACTGCTTTCAATATGATTTTTTGCTTTTGCTGCATTCTTAAACACATTCACAATATCCTCTACCGAATAACCCGCTTTTAGCGCCGCCACAAATTGGCGTTTTGCTTTTTCGGGTATTATGGTAATATCCCGAGCCAGGGGCAATAGGTTTTTCCTTTCCCGGTTGTATAGGGCTAAAAAGCCCTCCATATCCCCATTTGATTTTCCTTGTTTAGGGAACCCCCCTTTATTTGTTTTATATATATTATTATTATTATTATATATAAAGGTGTTTTTGTCCCTTTCGACCAATTCAATTTGTCCCTTTTGACCAATTTGATTTTCTTGTTTCTGGCAAATTGAATCATCATTTTCACCACTTAATAAAACAAATTCTTCTGGTGATATTGTTTTAATTTCTTCCTGTTGGAAGTAACTGATAAGCACTTTCTCATCTATGTAGAAATACTTTTTAGGTGGGCATCCTTTTAAGAATGTTTTAATAGCACCCTTTTTTATTAGCTGCTCTAATATCCTGTCTTGAGCCTTCCTTTTTATTGTCGTACTATATTCTATTTGCTCTGCCGTACTATAAAAACAAGGATAGCCATCGATATCGACTAACCATCCTTTGTCTTTCATGTAAATATATTTGTTTATCAAATCAGTATATAGTAAAGCCTCTTTAATCCCCAGTATCCGCATTAACTTACGGTCTAATATTATCCGGGAGTTGGTGCTGATTAAATATTTAATATCTATCATAATTAATTTTTTTAAACCATTCCGGGGCAATATATTCCAACCATTGCTCAATGGGTGTAACTACTACTATCCAACCTTCACATTGGCTTATGCTTATTTGCTTCCCGTTTAAATTGAAATATAGCTTCTGTGGCTCCACTTCATACCCTTTACCCTTACCAGTATCATTATGTAATAAAAACCCGTCTCCGGGGCTTACAATAGCATTAAAACCATACCAAGGCCATATAATCTTGGAACCGTTTATATTCTTTGCGATATCTGTCTCTACAAAATCCGGGAAATAATATTCCTGACCATCTTTATATTCTGTCTCCGGAAACCCCACCATCTGCCATCCCTCCAAAAGTTCTACTTCCACTTGTGTGATTTCTCCAGGTATGTCAATAGAACAATTATCAGTACATTTTACTAAATAGGACACCCTACAATCTAAGTCAATACCATTAATTTGATATTCAGGCCACCAAACTTCTGTCTTTAACCCCCATGTTTTCATTATTGTAATCTTATCTGCTATCTCTGCAAAGACTTCTTCCGCATCAATTACAACTGGTTCCACATAAAGGCTAAAAATATTCCATCCTTCATTAAAAGAAACTGTTTGTGTTGTTAAGGTGTTTTTTTTGTTGGCATTAATAAATTCTGTGTCTTCGGTTTTTTTTTCACACGATGCAACTATAAATATTACAGCTAACATCAATATTATCATTTTTTTCATAATCTGTTAGTTTAGAGATATTAAAAAGGCAAATCATCTGATCCCTCTATAGAGTTTTCAGCTATTCCCATCCAATCATTATTTACTTTTTGCTGGTCATTAGGTTCCTCTGTTGTTTTATCCCAGTTTAAATTTAATGCCTGAGAAACTAAAAATTTATATTCTTTAGCGAAGAAGTAACGCCAATCCTCACTCTCAAAAGAAGTAGCATCCTCAGGAAACTCGGTAATACCATTGATTCTTTTTTTTGTTTTAGGGTCATAATAATAATTAGGGAGAACTACGTCATCCTGTATAATTCCAAGCCCTTGTCTTACTTTACCTTCTTTTGTTTCATAAGAATATGGAGATAAGATAACGTTTTTCCTTAAATCAACATTAGGTAAACGTTTTAAGAAGTCAGCGGCATAACTACACCCGGAAGGCATATTAATAATAATATCTCCTTTTTCATCACTACAATAGATAGCTAATTGTTTCCCGAAGTTACCTTCTCTCTCATCAATTTTTTGTAATTTACATAATAGCTGACTATACACCAACTCGAATTTCGTTGATGATACCTTACCTGTTTTTTTGTCTATGACATCACGCTTAATTGCCATAGGGTCATTTTCATCCGTTTGGATATGGAATTTACCCTGAATAATAGAAACGAATGTTTTTTTTGTTTTCTCAATCCATGCCATAATACTTAATTTTTAGTTTGTAATTGTTTAGTTTCTAATATTTCTGCTTCTTGCAAAATTTCTTGTTCTGTTTTATTTGATCCTTCTATTATCTTAAATCTGTTTTTTGTTTCACCACTGCCTTCTTCCCATCCGAATTTTACCCTTGAAATATAAATATACCACGAAGGATTCTTCGCTGACATCCCCAGTTGAATAAGATTACTTTGTAACGCCATCACTAATATAGATAATTTATCTATTAATACTTCTGCTTCGTCCTGTTCATAATGCCCTGCTTGTATTTTAAATGATAAATGGTCAAAGAAATTAGCTTTTAAATCATATTTATTATGGTATAAAATTAAATCTCCTTCATAGATTATAAGCTCTTCTTTCAGAATATTTATAAAATCATCTAAAATATTAGAAATATACTCAAATTCATAATTTGTCCTGGTCATAATAATTTAATTCTATCCTCAATAAATTCTAATATTAGCTTTTGACAACTTACTGCTCGCTTCATAGCAGGATTAGGGATGTTCCCTTTTTCTATAGTTATGTCAATTTTATTAGACATTCTAAGAATTTCTTTTTTTGTCTGCTGTTTCCAGTATAACAAAATTTCTAAACTTTTCTCGTTTCTTATATCGTCCTCATCTATTTGCAGTCGTTGTGATCTTAAATTTTTGTCTTCCATTTTTTTACATAGATATAATAGTTATTTTTTTCTTTGTATATCCCTCTGTTAGGCAAAAATATGAAAATAATTATTGCCCGGATAATCCCTTTTACCTTTACTGAATATACTTCACCTAAATCTGTAATTGTAACCATGTAACAAAAATAATACATTTTTTAATAAGATGGTATAAATATTTATAATTTAGAATGATTCTAAATTACGTCAGGGTATTGACTTTATGTTTTTTTTTATAATATCTTTGTGACATGAATAACCTAAGAATACATAAAATTACGGGAGAGACAGGTTGCTTAACGGT